>CALKYD010000001.1 GCA_938003605.1 uncultured Sulfolobales archaeon
CTGTACTTCAGGGTTTTCAGCTATTTTAAACGCCTGTATAGTCGTGTCATATGCTTCCTGGCTGTTTTCAACAAACAGCTGTATCCACCCACTATCCCTCATGCCGTATGCATCGCTGTGGTCGCAGTGTATGTTTATTGGAGCACTGAGAGCCCTATTCACTACGGCCATGACTATGGGGAGCCTCAAGCCACTAGCTATGTATAGGTTCTCCCACATTAAGGCGAGCCCCTGGGCTGAAGTTGATGTAAACGCTCTAGCGCCAGCTGCTGCAGCACCTATACACGCACTCATAGCTGAGTGCTCGCTTTCAACAGGCACGTACTGCGTCTTCACTTCCCCGTTAGCTACGAATTCACTGAACCTCTCAACAATTATAGTCTGTGGAGTAATGGGGTATGCAGCAACTACATCCACTAAACACTGCTTTACAGCATACGCTACAGCTTCATCCCCATTAACAGGCATTACTTTCTGCTTCCCCAAAGGGATCTTCGGCAAGGCCAATCCACACCTCCCTCAACTATATTCTGGCACCATGTCTATCGCCTTAACGGGGCATTCGTAGGCGCATACGCCGCAGCCCTTGCAGTAATCGTAGTTTACTACAACGTCCCTCCCATTCCATACTATTGCCATTTCTGGGCAGAAAAGCCAGCACAACATGCATCTAGTGCACTTATTCAAGTCTATTAACGGCTTAAGAGTCCTCCAGCCGCCCGTCTTGTACTCAAGGCTTAGCTTATAGGTTACAGCCCCTATTGGAAGATCCCTCCATCCACGCGGCTCCTCCTTCAATGCACCTACACCTCCACAGTTCTTTCAAACGCCCTCTTGACTAACTCAATGTTTCTCTCAGCTAGAGGGCTTGGAAACCTCTCCTTTAATGCTTTTTCAACAGCACTCATACTGACTACGTTAGTTGCCTTAATTAGTGCTCCAAGCATTGCAGTGCTGGTAATAGGCCTCTTCAATAACTCCATCGCTAGCTCAGTAGCTGGAGCTACGTACACTCTGTACAAGCCCCCGCCTACTCCCAGCACATCATACAGCTTCTCAACTTTCCCACTGTAGTTAAGCACTAAAACACCTCCATTCTTTAAGCCAGCTGTAGTATCTCTAGATGGAATTAGAGTGGGGTCTAGCACTACGACTACGTCCGGCTCATAAATCATGCTGTGAATCAATATGGGTTCAGTGCTAACTCTAGTAAATGCAAACATTGGTGCACCACTTCTCTCAGGACCGAACGCCGGAAAGCTCTGGACGTACTTGCCGTCAATAACTGCAGCCATAGCCAGCAAGTTACTCGCAGTCCAAGCCCCCTGCCCAGCGCGCGCATACCACCTTATTTCAATCAAGGTCTTTCACCAGCTTACTGAAAGCTGGAAACGTACGTAGAGGTATTAAATCCTTTAGGATAAAGGCAGGTCTCCGAGCACTTTGCTGCCTGAGGCATTAATAACTATTGAGCTGCATACGTTTAGGCACCTGGAACTGCTAGCTATGGCGTTAGCTGCGTGGAAAGAATGGGGGCTTAAAAGACTTCTATACCTGCTTTCCCCACATACTTCTTCACTAATTCCCTGACCTCAATGGAGCTTGAGCTATTTAGTGCTTTAGCTAAAAGCTCGCTCTCCAAATCCCTTTTACTCAACTTACTTACAGTATACTTGACTAAGCCCACTAAAGATGGGCTCACACTCAATGCATCGACGCCTAAGCCTAGCAGCAGAGGTATGGCTAGTTGCCTACCAGCCATCTCACCGCACACCTCTACTTCAATCCCCTTCCTCTTAGCTTCGCCTGCAGCTATAGCCATTAGCCTAATGACTGATGGATCGAGCTCATCATATATGTAGCTTACCTTAACGTTGCCCCTGTCCACAGCTAAAGTGTATTGAGTTAAGTCATTTGTGCCAAAGCTTATGAACTTAAGCTGCTGTACTTCAGCGTACTTATCTATTAAAAGAGCTGCTGCCGGAGTTTCAACCATTATTCCAATCTCAATGCTTCCACTAGCCACTCCCTCCACCCTCAGCTTCTCTGAAGTCCTTTCAACAAGCTCAGCCATCTCTACTAACTCACTAACCCTAGTAATCATTGGTATTAGGAGCCTCGCGTTTCCAGAAGTAGATGCTCTAAGGAGCGCTCTCAGGAATGGAGTAAGTACCTCCTCTCTATACTCCAGCAAAAGCCTGACGCCCCTTAATCCAAGGAAAGGGTTTGACTCCTCAAGCCTAATGTATGGAAGAGGCTTGTCAGCCCCAAGATCTGGTGCCCTGATAACAACGGGCTTGCCACTGAAGAAGCCTAGCACTTTGCTAAAGGCTGCGTATAGTGATTCCTCTCTTGGAGGAGATTCAGAAGACATGTACAAGTACTCTACTCTAAATAATCCAACGCCGTCACAGCCCAAAGTAGATGCTGCACGCGCTTCCTCTAAATCACCTACGTTACATAGGACTCGTACTCTAACTCCATCAGTTGTCACAGCCTCTCTAAGTGCTGCCTCTCTATAGGACTTCTTTAAGGACTCATATCTCTCAGCCTTCTCTACATACAAACCAACTACTTCCCTGCTTGGATTCAGCAGCAGCCTCTCATCAATGGAGTCTATTATAGCTAAATCACCTTCACTTAACTCACCTAGATCGAGCTCCGGCACTATTATGTAGGGTATTCCATGAGCTCTAGCAACTATTGCTGCATGGGATGTAACGCCTCCAGTTAATGTAACGATCCCCTT
>CALKYD010000002.1 GCA_938003605.1 uncultured Sulfolobales archaeon
TTGAAGGAGAGAGATTCCTGAACAACATTATTGAGGACGTATTGATTGGTGCAATGAGCCCTGAGAACGCTTTAAGGTGGTTTAGAAGAGCCGTAAATGCAGCTATAATAACTGGAGGGGATAGAAGCGACCTAATTCTACAAGCCATAGAGACTAAGCCAAGCGTAGTAATACTGACTGGAAACCTCTATCCATCAATTAGAGTGTTGACAAAGGCTAGAGAGGCTGGCATCCCAATACTCCTCGTACCATACGATACCTACACTACTGTTGAAAAACTAAGTGAAGCCCAAAGCATTATAACACCTGAATCACTAAAGATAAGGGGCAATGAAATAGTGGACGTTATTGAAAAAAGCGTTGACTGGAGAAGCATAATTAACGAATAGCTCTCTAAACATAAGGTTTTCAATATTTCTTGATTTAAGGATGTGCTTCAAGGCTTCTCCGATAGGTACTTGAGTCTTTTAAGCAGGTTGAGTGGAGGCATTGCAGCCAGAGCTATGGCTCCAATGAGTACTATGTCTCCTCCAAGCTCTGTCCGCCTTATGTCGGGGAGCTGTGTCAGTAGCCCCTTAGTGTTCTCTAAGTAGCTTACTATGGGTTCTACGACTAGTTCAGGATTGCTGAGGGCTATGGAGCCCCCTATAGTAATTAGCTCTGGATCGTATGCATTAATAATGCTTTCAAAGCCAGCTGCATTGTATTTATTTACTTCAGACAGTATTCTCAGCGCCAATGGATCTTTGCCTTTAGCTTCAGCGTATATGAGTTCAGGTGAAAGAGTGTTGCTGGCGTATGCTTCATATACTCTAGATTTCTTCTCTAAGCTGCTCAGAGACCACTCCTCGATGAGTATTGAGGCCAGCCTAGGTATGTTTGCTCCACTGCTATACGCCTCCCAGTGGCCTCTTCCCCCACATCCACAAGTCATTTTTCCACTAGCGTCTACAACTATGTGCCCGATTTCATGCGCGTTCCCGCTTTTCCCTATGAGTAGATTTCCATCAACTATTATGCCTCCGCCTATTCCAGTACTGATAGTTACGTAAACTAGGTTCTCCACGTTTTTTCCCGCTCCAAAGACGTGTTCTCCCCAAACTGCTGCTACGCAGTCATTGGCCATAATTACTGGCTTGCCTAACTCCTCCATTAATGGTCTAGCTACGTCGAAGGTCTTTATAGGTAGGTTAGCTGCATTGAAGACTACTCCATTAGAGAGATCTAGGGGGCCTATAGTTCCGACTCCTATTGCTTCTACGCTGGGCATGTAATTACTTAGACTCCCCTTAACTTCATCCACTATTGCTTCAGCTACAGCACTTCTCCCCCCACTACGTGGAGTTCTAAAGGATGTCCTTCTAACTATTTCCCCACTAGGCTTTGACAAGGCTATCCTAGTCCACGTAGCCCCAATATCTATGCCTATGAATAGCTTCAAGTACTACACCTTACATTGCATCATAACTCAAACTTAAATAGGGCCTTAGGCCTTTAAAACGCTATCTTTACCAAAGGATCTTCGGTAGCCAAGTCCTGCTGCTACTGCTTAGCAGAGAGCTTTCTTCACCGCGCTAAAGCTATATCCATATCTATGAATGCTGAGAAGGCTATTGCTTTAAGCCCTGGATTGTTTAAGAACTTCTGTGAGTCGTGTACAGCGCTGAATCCATTGTTAGTAAGGGCTTTGAAAAGCCTGGGTCTCAATAAATTACTTAAGGCGTATTTAAAAGCGTCCTTAGTGTGGAGAAGGTTTAGGAAGCGTGGTGGGGTCTTCGTGGTTAGCGAAGTAATGAGGCTTGTCAATGTTACAAAGACTTACGTAATGGGTGCAGCGAAGTTTAAGGCGCTTAAGGACGTGAACTTAACTATCCCCAGAGGCGCATTTATGGCGATAATGGGTCCCTCAGGCTCAGGTAAAACGACTCTGCTCAACATTATGGGGCTACTCGATAGGCCTACTTCAGGCAAGGTATACATAGATGGGCTCGATACGTCTAGGCTAAGCGATAGGGAGATAGCTAGGATAAGGAATGAGAAGATAGGCTTCGTGTTCCAGCAATACAACTTGGTTGGCAGGCTCACAGTATTAGAGAACATAGAGCTGCCACTAATAGTAAGGGGGATCCCTAGATCTAAGAGAGTAGAGCTAGCTAAGGAGGCAATCATTGAAGCAGGCGGTGACTTAAGTTGGCTTAACAAAAGGCCCAGCCAGTTAAGTGGAGGAGAGCAGCAGAGAGTGGCTATAGCTAGAGCAATAGTTACTTCGCCAAGCATAGTGTTAGCGGATGAACCAACTGGAAACCTAGACACACAGACGTCGGGGAGAGTCATAAGAACTTTTATTGACATAAATAAGATGGGCAACACTATAGTCATGGTAACGCATAACTCTGAAGTAGCTAACTGCGCTCAAAAAATATACGTTATAAGAGATGGAGCAATAGTAGGCGTTAGAGAGCCTGAGAGAGACAAGTGCATAGGATCTCTTCACTAGCACCACGCGCAATCACCAGCCATAGAGAACGCTTAACTGCAGAACAATGCCTACTGTTCTAGCCCGGCTTCAACTTTCGTTACGCCAGGCCTTCCCACACATCGAGTGCAGCCATCTTCACTCACTCATTGATGAATCAACAGACTTAGCGCTAGGCAGAAGCTACTTTAAAGCCTCCTAAAGGAGTTGAAGTGAAAGCTATAGCTAATTGAAGCAGATCCTTTGCTGGGAAATCTATAAAATACCTTAACTTTAACTAAGTTGAAAGTTGATAGTGCGGGGGGCTCGCGGGGTATATGGATGAATTGAAGGATGTTGAGGAACTCTGTAGAGATGAATACGAGGCATACAGCATGTACACGTCTCTAGCTAAGAACCCTTTAGTGAGCATAAGGGTTAGGAGAGCTATTGGTGAAGCAGCTTCAGATGAATATAGGCACTACGTCTTCTGGCGCAACATTGCTGGTGAATGCTCGTCAACTCCTTCAACTATTAGAAAGCTTTTGCTAAGCCTACTGCTACCACTATTCGGCGCAACAGTGATCATAAAGTTCGTTGAATCCATGGAGAGGAGAGCTCTTGAGTCCTACAAGAAGATTTCATCAATGAGGCCGGAACTTAAGGAGGATGTTGAGAGGATAATTAGGGAAGAAGAGGAGCATGAGACTTCATTCATTCTAGGATTAGATGAGAGTAGAGTTAAATACTTAGGGTCAATAATGCTGGGCATATCTGATGCTATAGTAGAGTTAACTGGAATATACTCCGGTGCGCTGGGAGCCTTCGCTAACACATTGAGTGCTGGGTTAACAGGGCTTTTAGCAGGAGTATCAGCAGCTATATCAATGACTATAGCTTCATACGCTCAGGCAAAGCATGAAGTAGGCAAAGCTCCAAAAGTAGCCGCCCTATATACAGGCATTGCATACCTACTAGTAGTATTGCTTTTAGCACTCCCATACTTCCTCATTAACGCCATTACATTAGCCTTCACAGCAATGATTGCTGCAGCTCTATTAGTAATAGCGTATATGTCCTTCTATAGCTCAGTTCTCTTTGAGAGAAGATACTTGAGAGAATTCGTTGAAACCTCCGGACTAATGCTAGGGGTCTCTATACTGCTCTTAATTCTTGGAAACACGTTAGGGCAGCTGTTTGGAGTAACTACTTAAAAGTACTTTTTCCCCAGCCTTGCTTTTAACAACGCCAATAGGTCTAGGAGCTCCATGCGGAGGCTCCTCCTTAATGAAGTACACTGAGTCACTGCCATAAGACGTAAGGAGCGTAAACAGGCGGCAGTGAGCGTTAACTAAAGGCCTGCATTGCAAAGACTAGAGGTAGCTAGGGTGGTCTTAACATAAAGAAATTAATGGGAGAAGCTGTATTTGAAGCACAGCGCATTGGATTAGGTGAAAGTAATGAATGCGGCTGCGTTAAAGGCTGGAGGGACATTAGTGTTACTATGCATCCTACTGCAGTTCATCTACTTACAGCCAGCAATTGCTGCTAACAATCAATTCCTACTCTTAGACTACAACTATACCTCTCAATCAGGCTCTACAGCCATATATCCTGGAAGTACGCGGGTAGAATTGCTGATTAACATCCTCTACAATGGGACGGGCATTGTAAGCCACTTAAGTGGCTGCATAGACTTCCCCCAAGGCTTCTCTCCATCGAGAGGCTACACTGCTTGCTCTCCACCATATGGCGCTAATTACTTAGTGCTTGATGAGCTGTTGCCTGGGACAACGTTTACACTAAGGTACTACATTGATGTATCCAAGGCTGTTGCCCCAGGGACGTATTATCCAACAATAACTCTTTACTATGCAGTAGATGGAGAATCAGCTACACATAACGTCACTGGAGTAGCCATTAAAGTCTCCCACTATCCACAAGTAAAGCTATTTGTTGAAAACGCCTACTGGACTCCAAGCGCTTATCCAGGCAGTAGCAGCGTATCCTTAAACATTGTCTTAAGGAACTACGGCGATTCAAGAGTGTTAAGTGGCTCCGGCGTAATTCAACTCCCACTACAGATCTTTACGCCAAGCGAAGTAAGCGTATTCATTGGGGAAGTAGGTGTAAACGACTATAAAGTCGTAAATGCTCCCGGCTTAAGCGTAGATAAGGATGCTTCACCAGGCACATATAACGGCTTGCTTAAGCTTAATGTAACTGCTGTAACAGATGATGGAGTAACGTATTCATTGCCTGTAGAGACTTCATTTAACGTAGCGCTATCTGAGCCTCCTACAGTGAAAATAGCCTTGATAGACTACGGCCTCACTTCTCCAAGACCCTCTGTAGGAATGAACATGACTAGGCTTTACATAAGGGTGCAGCATCAGGATAGCGGGGGGATAGTTTTACAGGCCATAGCTGCCTACATAAAAGTACTTCATGGAGCAACGTTCGTCAATGGCTCAAGAATTTGCGTAACTACATTGAGTGGGCCATACGGCTACGGCGACTTCTTTACAATTACTTCAAGCGAGCTTTCAATTAGTGAAGGATTGGCGGCATTTCAAGTAGACCTAGTAATATTTGGCACAGTTGATGGAGCTGAGTTCTGGAGTAATCAAAGCTACTTCATTCAATTAAACGTCAGCATCCCCCAACTAGCTCTTGGAGTAATAGATGCTTACTGGAGCAGTGGATTAGCATACCCTGGTACTCAGGGAGTCAACCTAGTGGTAGTTATTGAAAACCTTGATGCCGTTAACGTAGTAGACTCATTAGTCAAAATCTTCTTGCCCAAGGGATTCCGCCCAGAATTAATTGGAGTTAGTGAAGTAAGCGTGGCGTCAGGCTCAAGGACTACAGTAGTCTTTAACGGAATATCAATAGATCCCGAGGTAAGTCCAGGAGTTTACGTAGCTAAGCTAGCCATAGATGGACTGGCCTCAGCGCGCGATGGATCTTTCTATAGGGTCTACGCAGAGTACTCCATACTAATCAGTGTTTCAAGCAATAGCGTTCAGCCTCTAGATATAGTGTCGATCATGACTAATCCACAGCCGCTGTACGCTACGGCAATCGGTGGCTCACTGTCGTTTACAATGCAGTTAGTTAAGCCTGTATCAGCTAGAGGGCTGTGCATTGAAGTAGTCCTGCCTCCCCCCATGGTGTTCAGCAATGGCTCTAGATCTAGGAACTACAGCTTAAGCGGGCCTTACGCTTACGGAGACTTCCTGACTTTCACTGCTACAAACTTAGATTTAGCTAACGCTGACGAAGGCCTCTACCCCATAGTCATTGTTGCAAGAGGTATACTGATAATTAATGGAGCTGAGCTATGGTTCTCGCAAACTATTACAGCATTGCTGGAGGTTAAGAAGCCTTACTTAGACGCCAGCATAATGGACTCCGGGTGGCTTAACGGCTACTCAACTAGTGAAAGCAGGGGTTCAAGAATATACGTCCGCATTCAAAGCCACTCAAGAGATCCTATTGCTACACTCATAGCAGTACTAGAACCCCTAACTCCAGGAGTCACTGTAGTAGGCTCTAGCAACGCGATTTGGTCTTCAAATACTCCAATAAGCTATGGAGAAGTCGTCACGCTAGTCTTCAACAATATTGATGTAGAAGCCCCTG
>CALKYD010000003.1 GCA_938003605.1 uncultured Sulfolobales archaeon
CAACCCATCCATGCACACTTATGTACTTATTTAAGGCATTGTTGTATAGGAAGGCTAGGTACGCCTCAATGAATAGCCTCTTCACGCGGTGCTCCAGAGACTTAGCCACCTTACTTAAGTTCCTTTTCTTAATGAGCCTCACTAACTTAGCTTCGTACACTAGCCTCGACTTCAGGCCGAACTCCCCCCTCGCTCTAGAGCTTATGCTCTCAAGGGACTCCCTGGGGTATGTGCTGAAAGCTAGTTCGTTTATGAATGAACTTAGATCTCCTTTAACTAAGTATTTTCCGAGCAAGTGAGTGTTGTACCTTATTGTGCCAAACCTTTGATAGCCATAGTAGGCAGGCAAGCCTTTGCTAGCTAATTCGCTTAAGAACTGCTTCGCTTCACTAAGCAAGCTTGCATCATCTATTAAAACCTTGAACTTATTCCCTATGAGTAGTCTTTGAGTAGGTTTAGAATCTGTGTAGCCAACTGCCCTAACTCTGTACTTGCTTGATTCAGCAACGACTTCCCCCACTCTTAAATCGACGCTGGCCATGCCTTCAATGAAGAAGAGCTGGCTTGAGTGGGAATCCCTGTCCTTGAATCCTAGGAACTTTATGCTCTCAATGCTTACGTTGAGCTTCCTAGCTAGTTCTCTAGCTACATACAGTGTATCGACGCCCCTCTTGTCTACTGAGAGCACTAAGTACTTTGCTCTCTCACTCCTCAATTGAAGCAAGCCTTGATCGACTTCTTCTTCAACAATGAAGCTCTCTGGGGATGGCTTAAATTGGTAATCTAAATACTTGCTGGTTAGACAGTACTTGAGGCCGCAAACTATATCTAATGGATGACAGTACTCTATCAATATAGCTTCAGCCCGCCTGTGACTCTGTCAACTAGGCTCGAGGGCCCCGGCCCTATTCCAATTGCTGTTAAAGTCCCTGGGGGAAGCTCTGTTAAGCCGGCATCTCTAACTACGCTTATCGGCAGCCCTAACAATGATGCTTTTTCAGCTAGTTCAACTAGGCTCCTTTCCCCATCAACTCTCAGTACTACTTTCTTCTGCCCACTGCTCCACCACTCATTGAACCACTCTGTCTTGTTTTTAAATGCTTCAAAAGCTGCTATAACGGCTGCATGAGCTACTTGTACAGCTGCCTTACCCCTACTCATCTCTAAGTCTGCTCTCAAAACTACTACTTGCTTGTACTCCATAGCTTCCACAGTATTCGTTAGAAACCAAGATAGTTTATAAAGAGTAAGCATACTTTATGGAGAGTAGCTAGTGGAATGGTGTTTAAAGTGTCTTTAAAGCCTTCGATAAAGCTCTCAATAGTTGAGCCAGCTACTCCACCTGTGTGCAGTAGTTGCCACAAGCTGATGGATCCAATGGAGCCAGGCGCCGTATTCCCATGCCCCAACTGTGGTTCAATAATGATCTATAGGTGCGCGAAGTGCCGCAAGCTCTCTGCACCATATAAGTGCCCTGTATGTGGATTCGAGGGTCCTTGAGGGAGAGGCCGTGGCTAAAGTACTCGTAGTAGTTAAAGTATACCCTGAGAGCATAGAGTTAGAGCCAAGTGTAATTGTGGAGAGGATAAGAAGCAACTTGCCTCAAGGAGTTGAGCTACTGAGCTATGACGTAGAGCCAGTTGCATTCGGATTAAATGCCTTAAGGCTGTACATAGCTATGCCTGAGGAAACTGAGGGAGGGACTGAGCCCATTGAAGCAGCCATTTCATCAACAGAAGGAGTAAGCAATGTAGACATCGAAGTAGTCCACAGAATAAGCCTCTAGTGCTTAAGGAAAAGGAGTTTTAGTAAAATAAGGGGGCTAGAACTTATTACTAACAGCCGGTGTATGAATTGGCTATGCATACAAAGCAGAGGCTAATACTTAGAGTAATAGACGTACAGCCGCAGGACTCGGGAAAAGGCATTGCTAGGCTAGATCCACTAGCGATGAGCGACCTTGAGATAGCCAGCGGCGACGTAATTGAAGTTGAAGGACGTAGGAAGACTGTTGTAAGAGCTATAGAGGGGTCAGCTGAAGACAGAGGGCTTGGGATAATAAGGCTCGACAAGACTGCTAGGAGGAACGCAGGCGTAGACATTGGTGGAAGAGTATCTGTAGCTAAGGCTTCAGCAACAGTCGCCTCAATAGTGAAGATAGCTCCATCAAGGTTTCAAGCAACTGTAGACAGGAACTTCGTTAGATTCGTTAAGGCAAGGCTTCTTGAAAGGCCTTTAATTGAGGGAGACATGATTACTATATACACTCTTGGACAGGAGCTCCCATTCAAAGTAGTGTACACTAAGCCTAAGGGGCCCGTCGTAGTAAAGGATTCAACTAACTTAGTAATATTGGAGAAGCCGACTGAAGAGTATGGAATACCTAGAGTGACTTACGAGGACATAGGAGATCTTGAGGAGGCTAAGCAGAAGATAAGGGAAATAGTCGAGCTTCCACTGAAGTTCCCTGAACTATTTAAGAAGCTTGGTATTGAGCCACCTAAGGGGATTCTTCTATACGGCCCGCCGGGCTGTGGAAAAACACTTCTAGCTAAAGCAGTAGCTAATGAAACCAACGCGTTCTTCATAGCTGTCAACGGGCCTGAAATCATGAGTAAGTACTATGGTGAAAGCGAGCAAAAGCTTAGGGAAATATTTGAGCAAGCAAAGAAGAATGCTCCAGCAATAGTCTTCATAGATGAAATAGATAGCATAGCTCCTAAGAGGGATGAAGTGATAGGGGAAGTTGAGAGAAGAGTTGTCGCACAACTCCTAGCCTTAATGGATGGGCTTGAGAGTAGGGGCGAAGTAATAGTGATAGCAGCTACAAACAGGCCTGGCGCAGTTGACCCAGCTCTCAGGAGGCCGGGTAGATTCGATAGAGAGATAGAGGTTCCACTACCAGATAAGCAGGGTAGGCTTGAGATACTTCAAATACATGTTAGAGGAGTTCCTCTCGCAGTAGACGTAGACTTAGCTAAGCTAGCTGAAATAACTCGCGGCTATACGGGAGCAGACTTAGCTGCACTAGTTAGGGAAGCCGCACTACACGCTCTTAGGAGGTATCTGCCGCAAATAGATCTAGATTCATCAACTATAAGTCCAGAGCTCTTGGATAGAATGGAGGTTAGAATGGAGGACTTTATGGCTGCCTTCAGAGAGATAATTCCAAGCGGACTCAGGGAAATATACGTAGAGATCCCTGAAGTACGTTGGAGCGATATAGGTGGTTTAATTGATTTAAAGCAGCAGCTCAGGCTAGCGGTTGAATGGCCCTTAAAGTACCCTGAGGCCTTTAAGAAGCTTGGTATTGAGCCACCTAAGGGGATTCTTCTATACGGCCCGCCGGGCTGTGGAAAAACACTTCTAGCTAAAGCAGTAGCTACTGAGAGTGGAGCTAACTTCATAGCTGTTAGAGGGCCTGAAGTACTGAGTAAATGGGTTGGGGAAAGCGAGAAAGCAGTAAGA
>CALKYD010000004.1 GCA_938003605.1 uncultured Sulfolobales archaeon
GTCGATGAGTTCTGATAAGTCATGTGTATAGGGGTGCAGCCCCGTTATAGAGACAAGCAACGACTTCAAGTAGAACTCAGCTGCTTGATGAGCTTCAAAGCACGTCAGCCAGAAGTCTCCGTTGGCTAAGTGCCTTTCAGCATCATTGAGGAATACGTCGGCTTTCTCAACCCATTCAATGGATAGCTTAAAGCCCTTCACTAAGCACACCTCGCTAAATTAATTTCCTAAGAGCGATTTAAAGATTCGTAGGTTGACACAAAGTCGCGAAAATGCATGGCTTAAGGACTGCTTAACGCATGAATAACATTAATGCACGACGTATTTACTATGATGACTAAAGCCTCCCCTAGATCTAATGGAATTGATCCGTTTAGTTCTCCCGCGTTATTCATTAGGGCGTGCTGCAAGTTCGTTAGCTGTTCGAAATCAAATGACTTGGAATCGGCTCTCTCATCACTATTCATCATTCTTCACAGCATAGTTCTCCTTAAGTTACTGTTAGTAGGGTTCTAAGCTACGTAGTCTTTGATAGGTACGCATGGGCTCGGCCGAGTCCCGTGACTTGTGGGCAGGGCTAATTCCGCTAAGTTCTGTTAACTGAGAAGCGCTTACATCAATAGTTATTGACTCAATGACGGGGCGTTGAGTTGATGAGTTGTTAGATTTACTCAATGTTTTTATAGCTTAGTGAAGCTAGCGTTAAGTTGGGGTGCACTTGGCGTTTATTAATGGAGAAATTTGTTCACATAGCGCTAAAACTGTGGGCTTAATGAGGAGTATTCTCAGTAAGTTTAAGGAGAGGAAGGCGACTCTTATTTGCATTTCCCCAATATCGAAGTACGTTGTTCTTGCATCAATTAATGCTTTAAAGAAGGTCGGAGCCCCCGTAGTTTACACAGCCTCCTTAAACCAAGTTGACGTAGATGGAGGATATACTGGCTGGACTCCGGGGGAGTTTAAGGCCTATGTATCTAAGGCTGCTGAAGATTTAAGCGCAAGCGGCGAAATCCCAATAATTCTGCAGCTCGACCACGGCGGCCCCTGGCTGAAGGACAAGCATATAGCCTTAAATTACTCATATCACGAGGCTGTGGATAGCTTTTCAAAATCCCTTGAGGCATTCATCAAGGCGGGGTTTAACCTCATCCACATTGACGCCACAGTAGATATGGAGAGAAGCGATCGGTATGCAGAACTTGAGACTGCTGCTAATAGAACGGTGGAACTTATATCACGTGCTGAAGAGTTAGCAGAGCAATACGGTAAATGCATTGAATACGAGATAGGGAGTGATAGGTGGAGTTATAAGCCTCCAGGAATCCTTGAAATCTTCATTAAAAGAGTCCTGTCAGAGCTGAAGAGGAGGGGCATTGATGAATCTAAGGTAGTGTTTGTAGCAACAGATGTTGGAACTGAAGTTAGGCCAGGCAACAGGGCTGAGCCATCCATCATAAGGGAGTTTTCATTGCTAGCATTGAATCACGGCCTATACTTAAAGGTTCACTCAGGTGATTACTTAGAGAACCCTGAAGTACTGCCTGATAACAGCGTGGGCGGCATTAACGTAGGGCCTATGTACGCTCACGTCAAGTATTCTGCCGTCAAGAACCTATTGCTCGAGAAGCTCAGTAAAGAAGCTGCATTAAAGCTTCTATTAGAGCTGAATAACTTAATAGCTCTCGGCGATAGGCTGGCTAAATACATAGGCGGGGACATAGGTAGGATAGAGGAGTATAAGGTAGGCCTTGCATCTAGGTACGTATGGCCTACTAAGCGTATAGAGGAATTCCTTGATGAACTGTCCAGCTACACAGGTATTGATGTCAGGCTCTACTTAATCAATAGGTTGAGCAAGGAAATAGAGCAATACGCAGTAAAGCTAGGCTTGTCCGGCTCAGCTAAAGATCTTCTGTTGTCTCCATAAATGGATTAGCGGAAGCCGTGGATTGATGGCTTCTAAAACCTCCACACTGCGTTATTTTACGAACGCCTTCAGCTATGGATTCCGCTATCCTCTTAGATAAGCTTAGTTCTTCGGCCAATATAGCTGCGAGGCCTTTAACAGGCATGTATTGCGTAATTGGTTCAACAATGTTTGCGTTAGGCAAATATTCTTTCACATTACTTATGAAGC
Source organism: uncultured Sulfolobales archaeon (assembly GCA_938003605.1). Next base: position 2,138 of record CALKYD010000004.1, read on the forward strand.
TATTCCTCAGAGTCCTCGATGAATAGACGCTGCCCACTCCTCCCACTATGAAGGTGTCTTCACTTACGTAGATCTTGTCGTATACGGCTTTAGCCATTAGTGCAAGCTCCCTCCCGCCTCTCACAAGTATTTCTTGAGCTAGTTGATCGCCTTCTTCAGCAGCTTCATTAACAACCCTGGCTAATTGCCCTAATTCACCTATGTCTTCCCTCACTTTTGAATAAACCACGTCTATTAACTGAAGTGGGCTTCTTACTTTAAAGAAGCTGAGGAGCTTTTCCCCAATCAGTGTTTTAGGCCCCCTTCCATCAAAGTACTTGCCTGCTGCTTCAATGGCTTTCATAGCTATCCATATAGCGCTCCCCTCATCTCCCCCAAACCACCCCCATCCACCGGCTCTAGCGCTCACATTCCTTGAGTTCCTTCCATAAGCTATTGAGCCTGTGCCAGCTATTACTGCTATCCCTGGATCCCCTAGAGTTACGGCATAGTATGCAGTGACGAAGTCAGGCACTATTACTGCAGCAACTTTGAATAGGCGGAGGTCTTTAAGCCTTTCAGCGAAACGCTCTTTAGCTTCCTCAGTATCTATGTCGGGTAATCCAAGTATGGCTATGTCTATCTCATTGATTTCCAAAGAACTCCTCTTGACAGCTCCCACTACTGATTCCACAAGGTTTTCCAACGCTTTATCAAAGCCTACGGTAGTCCAGCCTGAGGAACCGCTGAGATAGTGTCCCAGTACGTTGCCGCGCTCATTGACTACTATACTTAAAGTCTTTGTCTTACCCCCCTCTACAAGCACTGCATACATAGGTAATTACCGAGAGTAGGTTTTCTAAGCAATCTTTTTAAGTCTTTTAAGCCTTTAAGAACGCGGGGGGAGTTTTGGTTAGAGTTCTAGTAGATGGAGTATCGAAGAAGTATGGGAATACCTATGCATTGAGAGACATAAGTATGAGGGCTGATGATGGTGCATTAGTCTGTATCCTAGGCCCAAGCGGGTCTGGGAAATCAACTCTCCTGAGAATAATTGCTGGACTAATACGCCCAGATAAAGGTAGAGTGTACTTTGATGACATTGATGTAGTGAACCTCCCGGCTTGGGAGAGAAACGTTGGATTCGTATTTCAAAACGTTGCATTGTTCCCACACCTCACAGTGTACGAGAACATAGCTTTTGGACTCAAGTTAAGAAAAGCGCCTAAGGAGGAAGTCGATAGGAAGGTTAAGGAAATGCTTAAGCTAATCAGGCTTGAGGGCTATGAGAAGAGGAAGCCCCGTGAGCTAAGTGGTGGAGAAGCGCAGAGAGTAGCTATAGCGAGAGCTCTAGTGATCAACCCAAGCGTACTATTATTCGATGAACCCCTAGGGCACTTAGATGCTAAGCTTAGAGAGGAGCTCAAGTTCGAGATCCGTAGAATAGTTAAGGAAACAGGGAAGACCGCTCTCTACGTTACACACGATCAAAGTGAAGCATTCGCTATAGCCGATTACATATACGTAATCAATAAGGGAGTCATAGAGCAGGGGGGAACACCTATAGAACTATATGAAAGCCCCAAGTCCCCCTTCG
>CALKYD010000005.1 GCA_938003605.1 uncultured Sulfolobales archaeon
AGCTACTGCTGCAGCTGCCGCTGTCCTAACGCAAGTAATCCACGTTCCATCCATTATGCTGAGGGGCTTCCCAGTCTCAGGATCAACTACTATTATTACAGCCATAACTGTTGGAAGGCCGTGTTTAGTTGGGTTTAGCGGGTGGACGTTAACTACCTTCACTCCAGCAGCATTTATTCCCTCTAGGTATGCAGGCATAACTCTAAGATCCCCGCTGTACTTATTGAAGAACAAGTAAGTCTTAGAGGGCATTTGAACTCTCCCAAGCCCCTTCTCTCGGAAGGCTGACTCAACAAGATCTATTGCCTTATCCATGCTTAAGACAGACTTCACTTCACTAACACTTAAAATGAGCACATCTATCAAAGCAACCACCGTGCTTAAACTAGCTGATCTGGGAATATAAGGTCTATGGAGGGAGCTTAGGTAGAGGACTATCACTCAGTGCTTAGAAGCCAACTCAACATCTCTTAATGAAATGGCTTTCCGAGGCCCTAACTGCATTACTGAAAGACTTGCCTCAACAGTTGATTTCTCAACAGCACTCCTTAAGTCAAGCCCTTTCAGTAAGCAGTATATGAGTACTGCTGAAAACACATCTCCTGCACCAATAGGGTCAACAGTCCTTACTTCAGGAGCCCTATACTCCACAGGCGTTGACCCCGGGGATTCGTAGAGAACAGATCCAGTGGGCCCCCTCGTAACTACTACGCTTTTAGCGCCATGCCTAAATAGTTCTCCAGGCACTCTAACTCCCTTACTCTCAAATGCTTCAACTTTATCTTCATTCAATAAAACTATTGGGCTATAGCTCATTACTGAAAGCACTTCGTTTAAAGCTAATTCTATTGAGAGCTTGTGAGGCCTGTAAACTATGAGCTTCCCTCCACCAACCTCCTTGAGTAAGTCCATGAAGACTCTACTTACGCCCTCACCAATGTATATAGCTTTAGACTTCCTGCATGAGTCAACTAACTTATTGCTTAAGCTCGTTATCACTGGCGGATTCAGTGGATCGTATGAACACGAGACTTTAGGCGTGTAGAGAGGCTCGTGAACTACTGTACAGATAGTTGTCTTCAAATTCCTGCTCAACTCAACTAGGCTTACATCAACTCCAGCCTCAACTAACTCAACTACTGACTGTAGTCCAAGAGGGTCTACGGGTATTCGAGCAGCTAGACCAGTCGTTAACCCAAGGAGTGAAGCCGCTGCTGCTACATTAGCTCCAGAGCCTCCTGAGTAAGCTCTTAAGCCGTGGCTTAAGTAGATGTCGAATGCAATTGATCCAAATACAACTAGGTCTAGGGGGCTCTTAGAGCTCTTCTCAGCAATAGCTCTCAGTGCACCGGCGAGTATTTCATCAACTTGATCTCTTATTGAAAGCCCTACTTCCTTACCGAACTCGGTGAATTTATTTAGGAACTCTAGGATTAACTTAACTAAGTTCTCCTTGAGCAATAGTTTATCCAAGTTCCTCGGATCCTTAAACAATAAGTTATACCACTTGCCAAGCTCAGTCAACCTATAGTACTTTACTCTAACTCTCCTCCTACCCCTCTGCTCCAATCTAGTCTCTTCGCTGAGCAAGCCGAGGTTTACGAGTCTCTTAAGCATAGTTAGGACTGTTTTGTTTGAGTGGTGGCTTAGCGACCTAACTACCTCCCCCTGGCTTAAGTGTTCGCCCCACTTGAAGACATTTAATACTTCTAGAGCTACGGGAGAGGAGAATAGTGTTGATACGTACCTAGCTCTCTCACTTGCTTCAACAGGCATGAAGACTATGAATGGCCAGTAACTGGAGTTGGGCAATGCATGCACCCAATAGGGCTCTCTGTGTAGAGGGCTTGCATAGAAAGACTTATATTTTTTCCTGTGTAGCATGCTACACAGGGAGAGGGGAACATTCATGAGTTCCAGAGTTAGAGCAAGTTACTTAGCTGCCTATGCGGGAGTAAGTGCTGCAATATACTACATACTCCTTTGGCTGCCTGGAATACCTGTAATAGGCCTACCTGAGCTGAGGATTGATATAGGTGCTTCTATAGCTCCAGTATTAGGCATAGTGTTGGGGCCTTACCTAGGTTTTGCAGCTGTACTTGTTGGAAACATAGTTAAGTCACTGACTCCTCCAAGCCTCTATGCAATGCCCTTTATTCCAGCAGCACCGCTGTCAGCTCTTGGAGCTGGACTAATGGTTGAAAAGAAGTGGAAGGAGCCTATGGCAATAATGCTAATAATGCTTGTTGCAGCAATGTTCACTCCGCCCTTCAATCCAGTTACAGAGTACTGGTACGTGTACACACTTGCCTTCTTCGATAAAGTAGCTGCACTACTCTTAACTCCTCTAGCAGTAATGCTATTGAAGAAGGGCTCTAAGTACCTATATGCAGCACTATACCTAGTCTTCCTAATAGGCAGGGAGCTCGATAAAGCATTCGGATGCTTCGTATTCTCACTCCCAATAGTTTACAGCGGGGTTTTCGGAATTAAAAAAGTAAGTGTTGTAAGAGCGCTATTCATGGTTAGCCCAGCCTTCTACGTAATCCTATACCTTATTGAAGCAACAATAGCTTTCGCAATAGCCATACCGCTAGTGAAAGCACTGTCTAAAGTCCCAGGCTTGATTGAGACACTGCACTTAAAGCACTTGAAGACTTAACGAAAGGCGGACTTTAATGAATAAATATGCAGTGGAGCTGAAGAACGTCACCTACTACTACCCAAATGAGCTAAGCCCAGCACTAGATGATGTAAGCCTTAGAGTGAATTACGGTGAATTCACAGTAATAGCTGGTCCATCGGGTGGAGGAAAGTCCACTCTATGCAAGATATTGCTAGGCCTCATACCACACCTATATGGAGGTAGGCTTATTGGAGAAGCATACGTTGATGGAGTCAACGTCGTTAGAGAGGGAGTGAAAAGCATTGTGGGGAGAGTTGGGGCAGTACTTCAAGTACCTGAAAACCAGATCGTTAACATAATGGTTGAAGAGGAGATAGCGTTCGGCCTTGAAAACACTCTACACGAGCCGGAGGTAATAGCTGAGAGAATTAATGAAGTAATTGAGGGGCTTGGAATAAGTCATTTAAGGAGTAGAGCCACTTACACTCTATCTGGAGGCGAAGTGCAGAAAGTCGCGCTGGCTAGCGCACTAGCCTTTAAGCCAAGGATACTCATATTAGATGAACCCCTAGCCCACCTAGATCCTCTTGGAGTAAGAGAACTCCTATCAATACTCCAAAGGCTAAACAGCAGGGATGGAGTTACAGTAATCGTAGTGGAGCACAGGTTGACTGAGCTAGCTAAGTACGCTACTAGGCTAGTAGTGTTGAATAAAGGAGTTTTATTCGATGGAGAGCCGGAGAAGGCCGTAGAGCACTTGCTGTCGTTAGGAATGGAGGTCCCGCCAGCAGTAAAGTTGTTTAAAAACATTAGGGTAAACCATCCGCCACTGCGCTTAGAGGATGCCGTTAAGGAAGTGCAAGCATTATTGAAGAATGTTGATCTAAACAGCTTCAACAACTGCACTAGCTA
>CALKYD010000006.1 GCA_938003605.1 uncultured Sulfolobales archaeon
CAGCTTGTGGAAACAGCATTTCCACCATGCATAACGAGAATTGTTGAGTCATTAAAGAAAGGTGAAAACTTAAGCCACAGCGCTCGCTTCACACTTGCAGCCTTCCTTATGAAAGCTGGAGCAAGCGTAGAGGAAGTCCTAGAGTTATTCAAGCACTCACCAGACTTTAATGAAAGGATAGCGCGGTATCAAGTAGAGCATATAGCTGGCCTAAGAGGATCTAGGAGATCTTACATGCCCTACAGCTGTAGCAAAATGAAGGCAGCTGGGCTTTGCCCTATAGAAACCAATTGTAACGTAGAGAACCCCATTGCAGCATACAAGAGGAACTCGTCGAAAATCTCTGGAGGAAAGCCAAGGCCTTCAGTCAAGAGTCTCAATAGAGGTTAAAGTTAACGCTCAATGAAGTAAAGCCGGCCTTCACAATGCTACTGAATACCATTGCGTTTAGCTTAATGCTTCAATGCCTGAGGAGCGTTGAAGCCTAATAGAGGATAGAGAGACTCCTGGAACACGCTTTTTAGGTTCATCAACTAATAGCTCCAATGCTTTACATGCTGCGTCCCTAGCCTCATCCATAATTCTCCTTTCACTAACTTTAAGCTCGTCCGCTACTTCACTCCACTCTCTTCCCTGAAGCACCCTGCCTACGAGTATTTCCTCCTGCACTTTACTTAGCTTTGGTCTAGAGGATGCTTCCAATAACCAGTAATGCTTAGCTATTAAGTACATTAAGTCTGCAGAAGCTTCGAAAGTCATAGATCCATTGCAGTATGCCCACAGCCTATCTACTTGTATTGGAGAGCTGAAGACTTGCTTTAAGTCCTTTATTAATGATGCGCCTTGCTCAAGCATTAGCTTAGCAACAGTGATCTCTAGATCCCTATAATTGACTGAAATACTGTTAAGAAGTTTTATTGAGAATTCCCTTGAAGCAACGTTAACTAGGTCTTCAGCAATAGTTGAAATGGGCTTAATCACTATCACTGTGTACTCTCCACTCACTGGATTCCTAGCTGGCGATATGTGGATTACTTTAAAACCTAGTCTAAGCCAAAACTTTAGAAGATCTTCATTAACTCCAAAGCCTGCTCCAACCCAGTCCAACCCCATGTTCTTTGCTTCCTCAATGACTCTCGACAAAGCCCAAGTACCGATCCCTCTTCCCTGTAAATTGGGGTGAGTAGCTATTCTCACTATCCTTAAGCCCTTTGTATTAGCGAACTCCACCATCCTTAAGTGCTTGAGGAATCTGTCCGGGATTATATTGCCAGGTATTTTTCCTCCCCTTAAGAGCTCTAGGGCTTCGCTTCTTTCAATAGGGCCCTCTATAGCTGCTTGAATAGCGCAAACAACTTTCCCCGATGGAATCTTTGCTGCCATAATCATGTGATGTGGGGCGTCAGCGATCATCCCGAGGTCGTCCGGCTCATTCCTATAGTGAGCTAACACATATATCCCGAAGAGCTGTCTAAGCTCTTCCTCGCCTTCAGGTGAAAATAAATACTTAGGATCGTACTTTACGTACTCCAGCTTCAAGCTTTCTACAGCCAATAGATCGTCATGATCTAATTCGCACGGCTCAGCGTCAAGCAATAATGCGTTAAACTGCCACCTCTCAATAGGATCATCTTCTGCATACCTTATGGGCTCCTTCATTTCATACTCGTATGTCACTGTCTTCGGATCCTTCCTTACTCTACCTAAAAACCTTAATGAGAAGCCCCTGCCAGCTCCCTCATAGCCATGTATTGTTGTGGAGACTACAACTCTACTATGGGCTCCCCATATCTTGTAGAGTATTGTTACGCTGAGTCCAGCAGCCTCATCAACTACAACTATGTCCCCCTTTAGCTTAGGTATAGCTATTGGCTCCCAATACTCTATTGAGAACTTTTCGCCGCGGAGCTCAATTACATTACCCCCCCTAACTTCTATAGAGTAGCTTAACCCTAGTTTATCGAGAGTTTGCCGCGCAAGCATCATTAGTGATTGCACGTTCGAAGGCTCTGGCGCTGTAACTAGAACTCTTACCTTAGGCTTAAGCTTGCTGAGAGCATATATTAGGCCAACTACCCCTATGCCTACTGCACACGACTTCCCTCTACCACGATCAGCTATTATTACTACAAGCTTTTTCTCCCCCCTCCTAGGTTTTTCATATAGGCGTTCAAGGATGCTGATCACGCTCACTTGATCTTGTGTCACGGCTTGCTCGTAAACTATTAGTGGAAACATGGTTTCCCTAGGGTATTCAATGGGCTTAGAACTCTTAGCACTGGCCTTAGAGAACTCGAAGCTCTTTACAACAACTCCTCCATCTGCATCGTATACAGCTATGTTATTGCATTCCAGTAGCTTCCTCTTAACCCACTCTATGAATATGTGCCTTGGCTCAGGGTATTGTGGAACAACTAGGTTTCTCTTAAATATTGTTAGAAAGCGATCCCAGGAGTTCCACGGAGGTGTTGCAAGCAGTATTAAACCCCCGCCGCGGACTACACCTATGAGTCTCCCAAGATCGTTTGGCTTTAAGTCCTGCGTTAAATCCATGATGAGCACGTCAAATGTTGTGCCTAAGTACTTTTCGCTAGCTTCATATGTAGCGTAAGTAGTGTCCAACTTACGCGACAATACATTGACTGTTCTCCTATAAACTTCCTTCATTCTAATAGCCTCAGGGAATTCGTCGTGGTACACGAATAGGACTGACTTCGCTTGTATGCTCGACTGGTATCCCAATGCCTTAAGGTGCCTCGTCGAGCTACGCTCATAGTACGTTACTGCTCTCCCAACAAGTTCTCCGAGCTTTTCTTGATCGCTTCCAGAGATCACTAATAAGGCTCTATGCCTTGCCTTAATTAAATTCGGCAAGTTCTTGCCAAGCTTCTTCAATATGTTGCTAAAGTTTGCTGGAATACTGCTTGCCATATGCGTCGAACCTCATTAGTTAATGACTTCTAAAAAACACTTATAAGCATTTAGCTTTAGAAACAAGGCTCTAAAATCCTAATTGAACTAAAGCATTGGCTCTAAGCAAATCGAAGGCTTTAATTAGACATCGCATACCCCTATAACGTCTAGTTCTATGCACTTATTTTGTGCATAAAGGAAGCTTGTAAAGCTGGGATTAGTTCTTCCACCATCCCCCGATATGAGTTCCTTTACGTACAGCCCTCCTTCAGCTTTGATAAGTGCTTCATATATCCCTCCACTAATGAGCCTTGCCCTCACTTCATACACTTTTCTCTTCCTCAACTGCTCCTTCTTCCTCCCCAAGATCCTGGAGGGCGTCAGTTGGCTTATAGTGATGTCTTTAAAGAACTCACTTAGCTTCCCCAGCGATTCGTCAGTTAAATGTCTATCGCAGAGAACAAGTGCTTTATAGATCTTGCACTTCTTAGCTAAGCCCTCTTTCAATAACTTGACTGCCCTCCCAGAAGTTCTCTCACGTAAAAATGCTTCCACAATAGTTCCTCTAAGCACTTCATTTAATTCGTTGAGAGAAACGCTTCTCTTAAGAGGGTTCTTGACTTCAATGACTAGGGGCCTGCCTGTTCCAAGCATTCTTGCATCCACATCCTCCCTCCCACTCGCATGAATAACTACTCTCTCTGCAGCAAACAATTCCTTAAGCCTCTCATTGAAGAACTCCTCGATTGAGTACGGGTACTTCTTTACTCCACCACTATACCACGTGGATTGAGATATGTTTCTCCCCCTCTTCCAATATACGCCGTAAATGTATATGGGGTTAACGATGGCTTTAACGTCTCCAGCTAAACTCACTACAATGGTCAGATCTGGATTAGTGAAGTCGGGAGTAAAGCCCCCTAAGTCTTTAACGAGCTTACCCACTTCTCTCTTAACTTCGTTTCTTACAGATTCACTATACTTGAAGCCAGCTGTGCTTAGTACTTCTATTTCAGATGCCCTAACCTCAGGATCTAGTGAGGCTCCTATGACGAAGCTCCTAGCATCGTAGTGTCTAAGCACTTCAATTACTTTACGTGCAATGGATTCGTACAGCTCTCTGCTAAGAGTGTTTTTGCAAATGAAGCATCTTTCAGGACTCACTTCATCTTTGCAGAGCATTCTATATAGGGTGCTGATGGGTTCTCCAGAGTTCTTAGCAAGTATTCTTAGCTCACTGCAGTAATCCTCCCCCACGGCCTGTACTCTTCTATGATACTCCATGGCTAGGAGGGTCTTTATGCTGAGCCCTCTGACTTCATTGAGTACTCCAATGCCTAACTTAGCGTAGAGCCTGCCTAAGCAGTGGTTGCAGAGAGAGTATCTCTTAAGGATTCCCGCAGCTTCGCCTAGGATGCTCAGTAGATCGTTGGGCTTCGAGGAGCCTATGCAGCCTCCCCCTTAATGTCCTTTAAGTCTAGCCCCAGCCTCTTTATTACATCCTTGTTCTTCCTCAACTGCCTCATCATTTTCTTCATTGCCTCATACTGTTTCAAAAGCTCCCTCACGTCAGCTAAGTCTATTCCTGCACCCATGGCTATTCTCCTAGCCCTTTGCTTATCTATTATGCTTGGGTCATCCAGCTCTTCATACGTCATGGAGTTTATTGCAGCTATCCACTTCCTGGTTTTCTCCTCAGCCTGTTTAGCCGTAAGATCTAGGTCTAAGGGCATGTGGAGGCCTACTCCAGGTATCATTTGAAGGATCTTCTTGAATGGCCCCAGCTTTCTCACACTCACCAGCTGCTTGTATACGAGCCTCATGTTCATTTTCCCAGAGAGCATTTCCTCTAAGTCTTTTTCAGTTAACTCTAATTGAGCTCTCTTAACTTTCTCAACTAGGCTATCTACATCACCTACACCGATTATTCTTGCTGCAAACTTAGGTGGATTAAATACTTCTAGGTCCTCTACCTTCTCTCCAGTACCAATGAACTTTATTTGCGCTCCTGTCGCTGCTATAGCTGATAGAGCCCCTCCCCCCTTCGCTGTTCCATCAAGTTTTGCTAGAATTATTGAGCCTATAGGTGTAGTTTCATGAAACTTCTTTGCTATAGAGTAGGCTTGCTGACCTATGGATGCATCTAAAACTAGAGCAACTTCATCAGGCCTTATTTCATTAGCCATCTTCTTCATTTCTTCAAGTAGATCCTCCTCTCTATGATGTCTCCCAGCTGTATCTATCACTATTAAGTCAAACCCTTTTTCCTTAAAGAATTCAACTCCGCGCTTAGCTATAGCTATGGCGTCACTAGCCTTAGGTTCTCCAAAAACTGGGACACCCACTTTGTCTCCGAGTTGCTTCAACTGATCGTAGGCAGCGGGCCTAAAGGTATCTGCTACAACAAGCCCAACTCTATAGCCCTCAACCTTGTAGTATAGCGCTAGCTTAGCAGCTGTAGTAGTCTTACCGCTTCCCTGAAGCCCTACGAGCATTATTACCCACGGCTTCTTGGGAGGCTTTACTCTTGGAGCTCTCTCACCTCCAAAGATGCTTGTTATTTCGTTGTAAACGATCGTTATCAGCCAATCCCTTCTAGAGACTCCGAGAGGAGGCTCTTCACTGAGGGCTCTCTCCTTAATTTTCTTAGTTAAGTCAAACACTATTCTCACATTAATATCACTCTTAATGAGCTCCTTCTGAAGATCCTTAATGAATTCTTCAACAGCCTCCTTGTAGTCTCCGCCACCTCTAATGAATTTAGCTAAAGCGTTTCTAACACCCTCCAGCAATGTAAGCACCTAAGGGATGTTTCTCAACACTCCTTAATTAAGTGTCCCTAGCAGTGTTTCTAACTCCAGTTACTCACCAGGTACTTAGTTCAGTTAATCCACTTCTAGTTCGCAGACTAGACCAATGCTTTAGAGTTATGCAGAGGCTTTAGGTAGTTGACTTCTACTGCTTCTCATAGTTGATTCAAGTAGTGTATGTTGTTATGCGGAGAGCCTCCACTGCCCTTAAAGCAGCTAAGAGGAGTTTAACTCAGGGGCTGTCGAGTAGTCATAGAGTTTCGACTACTCAACAGCTGTCTCCACGACTTAAAGAATAGCTTTTGGGTATCTACTGAATGAGACCTCCATTTACATAGAGATCCGGGGAGAGCTCAGAGCAGCACCTTCATCACCATCAGGGATCGTTGTGGAGTAAGCGGACTACAGCTATTTCTAAATAGATGAATAATGCCTAAACCAATTGGAGGAGCAGGGGGGTTAGTTTAAGTAGTGTTGGAAGCCGGGGGCGGGATTCGAACCCGCGACTAAACGGGTTTCCATCGATGGACGGCTTCTTTAACCACTGCAGCCCGCCGCCTTAGACCGCTCGGCCACCCCGGCTTCTAGCTATTAGTTTTTAAATATCCTCCTTATAACTTTACTGTGCTAGGGCTTCATAGCTCTATGAACTCAGGCTTCATTTCATCTAAATCCAGTGTCGCTACTGTAGCTGAGCCTGTAAGGTATCCATAAGTTTCCCCAGGATTTAAAACTACTTTGCCGTTAATGACTCTGCCGTCTCTGTGATGAGTATGCCCGTAGAGCACTGCGTCAACATCCATTCCTCTAGCTAGTGAGTAGGCTAATTCTCTGCTGTACTCTACGCCGCCATGTCCATGCATCATCAGCAGCTTCCTTCCATTAATCACTTCTACTGCAGGTGAGTCAAGTATTCTCCAGCCAGCTGATGTAAACATCTTGTTCAGCAATACTCTATCTCCATCGTTGTTTCCATAGATAGCTATGATTGTAAGCCCCTCATACTTTAGCTCAGCCATCCTCCTAACTATGAATGGAGATATTATATCGCCTAAGTGCACTACTACTTTAACACTCATTTCTCTAAAGGCTTTAAGCGCTTTCTCAACGTTGTGCATATTGTCGTGGCTGTCGCTCATAACTCCTATAATCAATTTAGGCACCAGTAGAGCGTCACTCGATCTTCAATTGATAGCCTCTTCTTTCTTCACCCGACAGCTTCTTGAATCTCACTTCAAGAACTCCATTCTTATATGTGGCTCTACTGCTTTCAGGATCTACTGGAGCAGGAAGCTCTAACTCCTTATAGTACTTACGCTCTTCATTACTCGCCTTTATTGTAAGCTTCTTCTTATCCTCACTCACAA
>CALKYD010000007.1 GCA_938003605.1 uncultured Sulfolobales archaeon
GCCTCTTAAGTGAATCCACGCCATCCACCAATTACTTCAACAGCTTCACTCTATAAAACTCTAAACTCTGCCCTAGAGATTCATGGACTTACTTAAGGAAGATGACTGCAATAAATCCACTCCAACCCACGCTCCTTCAACAGCTCATTTAAGGGCTTTCAGCATCCAGCTAAGTCACTTACAGCTATTCGCATTGAATGACGCAGCTTTCTTACTTTAAATACATGCCCACGAGCTGTGAGAGAGCCTTTAGGAAGAATCCCATGCCTAGCTTCATGAAGGATATCTCGAGTGCCCTTAAGCGCTCCACGTGTGAGGCGTGGGCAACTGCTCAGTCGCTTAGCAATTCTTTCATTACAGTCCTATTGAGTAGGAAGCCCCACGCGCGCGTAAGTACGTTATCAACCTTATACCAATCCACGAAGTCTTCGAATTCATAAGCCCTACCCGCGATTTCTATGAGCTCTTTATCGAAGTTCAATAAGTTAGCTAATTCCTCCTTGGGAACTCCCTTACTTAAATCACTTATGGCTTTACTCCACGAATCGCCTACAGCCTCACTGACTTCAGGGCTTAGCTTTTCATGCCTGGCCAGGAAGCAGCAGTAGTAGGGGCCGAGTTCATCAATTAGCTTAACTCTCTTCAACCCACTTCTTTCAAGAATTGTAGCGTATGGCTCCCAGATAACTATGGATTTCACCCTCCCCTCCATAATTAGCTCTAAGCCTTCCCCAGGACTGCTGTAATACGTTAGTTCACCTACGTTAATTCCCTTAGACCTACTGTAAGCCACTAGCGTTACTTCCATTGTTGAGGCCTTGCTAGTAGCTACAGAAGTGATGTCTAAGTCACGTAAGCTAACTATGGATGCTCCACCTATAGCTCCCCCGTGGTATGATTTAATGGGTGCTCCCAGGGATTTGAAGACTGCGTGGGTAACTAGAGGCGTTAAAGCTAAGTGAGCTACACCTCTACATAGAGCTAACGTAGCTTCATAGACATTGCTGTAGAAGAGTAGCTCAACACTATAGCCCAGGCCTTTAAGACGCGTAATGAAGTAGAACAAGGGTAAGTACTCAGCGGCTCTAACTAGTGAAACCCTTATTACTCTACCCACTCCGGGGTCAAGGAACTTGCTCAACACTATCCTCTTAGTCTTACCTGGACCCTCAACTCTAGCTATAAGCCCTTGGCTCTCCAACTCCCCGAGGACTTCCGAGATCCAACTCTTTGAGTATCCAGAGGCTTCAACTAACTCGGATTGATGCATTCCTTCAGGTCCTGAAGCCTCCAAAATCCTTAAGACCCTACTCCTAACGTCATTGTTTAACGTAATAGCATCCCCTTCAAGTACTCTGCTTATAGACTTATATTTGTAAACGAACATGTGTTCTTTTGGTGGCAGACGTGGGTGCTGCACTGAAGGCAGCACTACTCGTACTAGCCCTGTTGTCCCTAGCCCTACCGTTTATACTATCCGGTGATAGGACTCTGACCACCCTCATATCCTACTCATTGCTAACGCTTCTAACCATAGCTTTAGCTCAAAAATACTTGAGGAAGTGGGTTGGAGAATGACTTGGTTAGCGGTCTCAGTAATAACTGCATACGTAGCTGTGATAGCTTTAGTATCCCTATACAGCAGGAGGTACACTAACGTAAGGGATCCAGTGGATTACTTCATAGCTAGCCACAGGCTCTCTGGATTCGTATCAGCAATGACTTATGCTGCAACGACTTACAGCGCCTTCATGTTGATAGGCTTAACGGGTCTCTCATACGCTACTGGCGTAGGCGCTCTAGCCTTTGAGCTAGCTTACCTAGTGTTCACAGTAGTTATCTTAACGTTAGTTGGAACTAGAGTTTGGGAGCTTAGCAAGGCTAATGGCTACGTAACTCCCACTCAATTACTTGGGGACTACTACGGCGTCAGGCTGGCTACAGCCTTCATAGTCATATACACTTTCATAGCTTTAATACCCTATTCAGCCATCCAAGTACTTGGGCCTGCAGTCATACTCTCAACAGTGACTGGCGGATTCCTCGACGTACCTATTGCTTTAGCTGTAGCGGCTGCAGTAATCCTGGTATCCACTTACATAGCTGGCTTTAGATCTGTTGCATGGACTGACGCCCTCCAGGGAATTATAATGCTCTCAGGCACTCTAGCCCTAGTCCTGTGGCTAGCTGCATCAGTTCCTGCATCAATTTTTGAGGAATTAGCTTCCAAGGACTTATTAAATCCTAACAATAGCTTCTGGACTCCACGTACTTTCTTCGCTTATACAACTCCATGGATATTCTTCGCCATAACTAATCCTCAAGTATTTCAGAGGACTTACGCGCCGAGGGATAGGGGGGCTTATGCCCGCATGGTATTGCTATTCGCGTTCTTCGGCTTAACTTACACCATTCTGTCAGTCATGATCGGGTTGTTGGCTAGAGGGGGTGCTGAGCTAGGCTTATTAAGTATTTCAGTAAACCCGACTAACCAAGCTGAGTGGAACCTTGTGACTCCTAAGCTATTGCTTAATGCTCCACTAGTGCTAGCCATACTGACATCCATGTCGATATTTGCATCAGCTACATCAACTGTTAACTCAATAGTATTGACACTGGCCTCAATGATTTCCACAGACATGCCTGGACTACGTAAGCACAAGCTATTTGTTGGAAAACTCCTAATACCTGTATTCATAGTATTGCTTTACGCATTCTCATACCTTAGGCCGGGCTTCGTAGTCAACTTAGCAGTTACGTCATCAACGCTTCTACTGCCTCTGCTACCAATATACTTAGGAGCCATCTACAGGTGTGGCGGCAAACTATCATACATTGCGACAAGCATTGTGGGATCTACTGCAGCGCTAACCATAACTACTTTAAACCCGCCTCTACCCATGCCTAAGGAAGTAGTGATTGTAGCAATATCATGTCTAACGTACTTAGCTGCATCCACTTTGTCTCCACGTAAATCGTAAGAAACCTTTAGTTCCCGCCGATGCCCCCATGGCTTATTCTTAGAGGGGGATAGCTATGTTCACAGAGCTTTAGGAACCTCGGGGGCGTTAAGTAGTGAAGTAGAGTCTGTTTTAAGAAGAACTCAGTGGATCGCTCAGCGCTGGCTTTGCAAGAGCACTT
>CALKYD010000008.1 GCA_938003605.1 uncultured Sulfolobales archaeon
TAATTGCTACAGCAGAGCACTCCCTAGCAGCACTACATTACGGAGAGGATATTCCAGAGGAGGATCTACCCCTGAGGTATGTTGGAGTAAGCCCTTGTTTTAGAAAGGAGGCTGGCGCTGGAAGCAAGGATTTAAAGGGAGTCTTTAGAGTGCATCAATTCCATAAAGTCGAGCAATTCATATACGCTAAGCCTGAGGAGAGCTGGGACTTTATGGAGGAACTCATTGGGAATGCCGAGGAGCTATTTAAAGGCCTGGAGCTGCCGTATAGAGTAGTCAATATAGCTAGCGGGGATTTAGGGGCTCCCGCCGCGAAGAAATATGATCTTGAGGTGTGGATGCCTGCTCAAGGCAAGTATAGAGAGATGGTTAGTTGCAGCAACGTAACTGATTGGCAGGCGTACAGGCTTAAGATCAGGCTAGTCAGAAGGAGGGGGATGAAAAAGGAGTACTTGCATACCCTCAATAGCACCGCTATAGCGAGTACAAGAACTATAACGGCAATACTTGAAAACCACCAAGAGCCTGATGGAACGATAGTTATTCCGAAAGCACTTAGAAAATACTTGGAGCCATTTAACAATGCTCCAAAAGACTGCATACACCCACGTAAAGTACGTAAGAATGTTCCGTAACATACCTTATTGCCACAACTAATGGCTCGTTCCCACCAACAAGTAGTTAGCACTCCCATTCTTAAGTAGAAGTCATTAAACGACTTCGAGGACTGTGAGGACTAGTCATAGCATGCCTATTGATGCTAGCTAAACGCAGTGCATTGAACTTACTCCAATGATGGGGGAAGATGCGTTGACCTTTCAGAATCTACATCGCTATCCCCCACTGCCTATTCTAACAACTTTAACATCATCTGCTTCACTAAGCTTTCTACTTGAGTCATTGACTACTGCATCATTGACTACTACAAGTGCGTCGCTTTCATCGAGTTCTAAGGCCTTTAGTAGATCTCCAATGCTGACCCCGCTTTCAACTAATAGCTCCTTTTTATCAGGCAAGAGGAGGACTCTTACGGGCATTACGTGACTACCTATGCTTTAACTTTAGTGATACGCTTGCACTACGCCCTAATATACCTTACTCAATGACTGACTAGCTAGTAGTTCCCCACTTTAATTGTTAGAAGGACTTGTTTAAGCTTGAAAGAGTGCACCGCCTTATTGACGCGGAAACGGGCTTCTTAAGGCAGGAGGAGTTAGTGCTTTAGGCCCTTCTTATATGCGCTAATTATTCTCCTAGACTTACTCCAGGATCGCTTAATGTCTGTCTTATATCCATATAACTCTATGAGTATTCCTCCTTCACTTATAGATATAGTTGCTTCATTTACGTTAAGGCTGCTCTTAAGGGCTTCAACTAGCTTTAAGCACTCCTCCCCCCTACATGGGATGAAGAAAGACCTCTTTATCAACGGCATTTCCATCATCATTTCACAACGTATTTCAATGATATCTTTCTCGCCTCAATGCTTCCACACGAAGCACATTGGAGCGTCTCACTATCCCTTCTCTTCATTACGCCGCCGCACTTATTGCAAAAAGCCAGCACTACTCCATATTGATTAGTCTTTGTTGAGAGCTGGAATGGGCTTCTATTATTTAAAACTCTAGCTCTAACTATGTCCCCAAGCCCTAGGGCTTCATAGAGGCTTTTAACGTACTTATCACTTACTTGAGATACGTGGAGTATTCCAGTGAACTTAGCTGACTTAACGTCCCTGTTTTCAACTAAGAAGATTTCTATGAACGCTATGTCGTCTGATAAAGAGTCAACGACTCCTAATACGTTGTCGCCGGGCCTGGGGTACGCTGGCTTGCTTCTAAAGTTCCTTACACTTATGACTCTTTGCGCAAGATCTATTTGCAGCGCTCCCAGCACACTCGCCCTTATGTATCCGTCAATCCATTGGTAAGTCCCGGGTCCAGCTATGAATTCCTCTATTGTAGCTAGCCTATCTCCAACGCTAACTAGTGAGCTCTTCACAGGCCTCTGCCCTCCTTAAGCCATAGATATCTACTGCTACTCTATAGACTTTCCTCCTGTGGTGCCTATAAGTCATTTTTATTGGGAACAGCGCTTTCTCTACGTAAATTATTTTAAACCCAGCTCCTTCACTTATGGCTTTCACTAAGGCTCCTCCACCTAAGCTGTGCTTGTGCATAGTGTAGACACTGTTGGCTGTCTCAAGAGCCTTCTTTAAAAACGCCATGTCTAATCCCCTGTTCCGCTTCTTCACTCCAAACGGAGGGTTCATAACTACGGTATCTACGTTGACTAAGTTCATGGATCTAACGTCACTGCACACCAGTAGTATCCTCCAGTATTCCCCACGCTCAGCTAGAGCCTCCCTAGATTTGCTTAACGTTGAGCAGTCGATATCTACTCCCACAGCTCTCCTAGCGCCTAAGCAGAGTGCTCCGAGAGCCAGCCTTAGGCTCCCGCAACCGAAGTCTCCAATAGTTTTATCAACTATGTCTCCATGCATATGGGCTTCCCAGAGGACTTTTGATGCAATAGTGCTTGGAGTAGAGTACTGCTCTAAGTATTCCTTAGGCATACTTATGTCAGGCGTAGTCTCTAGGAATAGCTCCAGCTCTCTTCTATCCATAGAGCGCCACTCCAGGTTCACCATGGATATAGGT
>CALKYD010000009.1 GCA_938003605.1 uncultured Sulfolobales archaeon
CCTACGGATCTGCTAAAGTTTCAATAAGGCTCCCCATAGACTTAGTCATTGAAGCGGGGGGATCAATAGTGGACGTAATGCCTTTAAGCAGGGTCAAGCTCGGCCTCTACGGCCCCCCAGATTTAGGGGATTTGACTCGCTACATAGATTCAACAATAGTTAATGAAGTGCCCCCCGAGTTCTTGGGCTTAATGACTCTATATATTGAAAATAAATCCGGCGAGCCTTCGACTTTAAGTAAAGTAGTTATTCCATTAAGCGGCCTTACAGTATCAGTAGGCGGAGAAGAGGGGTTCCTCTTCAACGATGTTGCAGTAAGCTTAAACAAAGGGCTTGCTGAAGTAGCTGTACGCAAGGAGGTTACTACAGCTGCTAGAATAAAGTTCTTCGCGGCAGAAGGGGATTACACTTATGTAATGAGGTTTGGATACTGATCAGAGCGGCTCAGCGCGAATTCCTTTTGGGAGAGCAGTTAAAATAAATAGCTGACTGATGTCTATAGATTCAGGTGAGGGAATTGCTTAAGTTAAGATATTCATCAGCTCTAGGCCTAAGATCTTTGGTGCAGTTATTGTCTAAGGCAACTGATGAAGTGCCTTTTCTAGCCACTCCTAGCTCTCTTGAAGTTAAAGTACTGAGCCCTGATAAGACTTCACTAATGGTTGTCCAGCTCCCAGCTATAGCTTTCGAAGAGTACGTTTGCGACACTGATGAATTCTTCGTAGTGGCCACTGATGAGTTAATGAGAGTCTTTAGGAGGAGCAGTAGGAATGACGAAGTACTTATGGAGCTGAATAAAGCCGCGGGGCAGCTTAAAGTAGTACTTAAAAATAAGAGGACTGGGGTGGAGAGAGCCTTTAACATTGAACTTAAGGAGAGAGTGAGGGAAGCTGTGCCAGAGCTCTTAGTTGAACTACCTGTTTCAGCAAGAATTTTAGCTAAGGACTTCAAGGATCTTATTAAAGACTTAAAGGTTGTTGGTGAGGAAGCTAGGTTCACGTATAGCGATGGAAGGCTTTACGTAAAGGCATACGGGTACCCAAAGGAATACGAGGCAGTTCTTGAAGATGGAAACCCTCTAGTCTCCATATCTTCAAGCGTGAGTATAGCTGAAGCAGCATACTCTATAGCTCACTTAGAGGTGGCGGCAAGGGCTTCATCAGTGGCTGAAGTAATTGACTTAATGTTCGATACAGATAAACCACTTAAGATTGAGTTAGAGCTTGAGACAGGTGGAAGAGTGACTTACTGGATTGCCCCTAGGACTATGTAATGCCGTATTCAGCTGTTTTAGAGTGGATAAATTATAATAGATATGAGTTACAGTAAGTGTTGAAGAGCGCCAAGCCTTCAGATAGAAGGAGCTCCCTCCAAGCCCCGCAGGCTCGGGGGGCATTTGCCTCGACGGGGGGAGGGCCCAAGGCCTGTGAACCCCAAGGATTGTGCATGACTGTCAATGACTACACAGCCAAGAACCTTAGCTGCTAAGTGCTGTAGGGTAGAGGTCGTGCGGTAAGATGTGTGGAACCTATGGACATGCCTTCAGCAGCTCAAGTTCGCTCTAGCTATAGAGCTAAAATACTTATATTAGCCTTCTACATATGTTTAGAATACATCAGCAAGTAATGAGTCTTTAGAAGCGGGCGTGAAGATGCTTTGGGTGAAAGGGGCTATAGACACGTAGTTAGAATAGCTGAGACAGATGTTGGTGGAGAGATGAAAGTACCTTGGGGTCTAGCTGAAGTAAAGGGCATAGGATACAACTTAGCGCTACACTTATGCAGAGTCCTTAAAATAGATCCTGATATGAAGATCGGGTACTTAACTGACGAGGAGTTGAAGAAAGTTGAAGATGCATTAAAGAATCCGAGAAAATACGGCATACCAAGTTGGATGCTAAATAGAAGGAAGGACTACAGCACTGGCAATGACATGCACTTAGTGTCATCGGATCTCATATTCTACGTAAAGCAGGACATTGAGAGGGAGAAAAAGATAAAGAGCTACCGCGGGATAAGGCACTCGCTAGGGTTAAAAGTTAGAGGGCAGAGGACTCGGACAACTGGCCGTGTTGGTGGAACAGTTGGCGTAAGGAAGCAGAGGAGGTAGCTATGGGAGACCCTAGGAAGTGTAAAAAGAAGTGGGTTGGGCCAAGGCATCCTTGGAGGAAGGATAGGTTAGTTGAGGAAATGAGGCTGATCGGGGAGTACGGCTTAAGGAATAAAAGGGAGATCTGGATAGCTCAGACGATGATTAGAGAGCTTAGACATAAAGCCAGAGTTCTATTAGCACTACCGCCGGAAACTAGGGAAAAGGCTGAAAAAGCTCTACTTGAGAGAGCCTATAGAATGGGCTTACTCCCTGAAAAAGCTACTTTAGACCAAGTTCTATCGTTAAGTGTAGAGGATCTGTTGAAGAGGCGCTTACAGACAATGGTCTACCTCAAAGGCCTTGCTAAAAGCATTTACCACGCCAGACAGCTAATAGTCCATGGACACATAGCTGTAGGTGGAAGGAGAGTTACTTCACCGGGATACATAGTGGAGCGCGATGAAGAGAGCTCAGTGGATTATTATATAAACAGCCCATACACGGCGGCTCTCCAAACTACGGCTCAGAAGGGATGAGGATCGCTGGTGTTATACTATGGCGCTCTCAATGAGGGAACTGAAGTGGGGCACAGCCCACATATATAGCTCACCTAACAACACTATAATTCATGTAACGGACCTCACTGGAGCAGAGACGTTTAGTAAAGCGTCTGGAGGAATGGTTGTTAAAGCAGATAGAGAAAAGCCCAGCCCGTATGCCGCAATGATGGCTGCAAGTAAGGCGGCTTCAGACGCCATGGAGAAAGGAGTTTCAGCCCTCCACATAAAGGTTAGGGCGCCGGGAGGACATGGCCCCAAGACTCCTGGGCCTGGTGCTCAGGCAGCAATAAGAGCTCTCGCTAGATCTGGGTTTATAATTGGAAGAATAGAGGATGTGACTCCAATACCTCACGACACTACGAGAAGGCCTGGGGGAAGGCGTGGAAGGAGACTGTAATTATTGAAGGGTGGAGATGTCTTGGAGTTAAGGATTCTAAATAGGGGGGAGGACTTCGTAGAGCTTTACTTGATTGGTGTACCACTACACATAGTTAATTCCATTAGGAGAACAGTTGTTAGCGAAGTACCCTCTATGGCTATAAGTACAGTCATATTTACGCTCAATAGAAGCATGTTTTACGATGAGTACGTGGCTCACAGACTTGGCTTAATACCGCTGACTAGTGAAACCGCTCTCGACAAATACAAGTCTCCTGAAGAGTGTTCTGAGAGTGAAGAAGCATCTCTTTTCCCACCCGATTGCTTCGCTAAATTAGACTTAGACGTATCGAATAATGGTGAGGATTTATTGACTATCTATAGTGGGGACCTTAAGTTCAGCGACCCTGAAGTCAGGCCTGTGCACGACAATATCCCGCTACTAATACTTGGGAGAGGTCATCAAGTAAAGCTGGAGGCTTACGCAAGGCTTGGAAGAGGGAGGGAGCACTATAAGTGGAGCCCTGTATCAGTAGCTGCAGTAAAGTATGTCCCTGAAGTAAATGTAGATAGATCTAGGTGCCTCCCAGAGTGCAGGAAGTGCGTAGAGGTATGTCCGAGGAATGTACTTAAGGCTACTGACAGTGGAGTGGAAGTTGATGAAGCGTCAATCCTTAACTGCAACCTATGCCACTTATGCGAGAAGGTTTGCCCCAGTGAAGCAATAACGTTAAAGACTAGGGAAAACGAGTACATACTTAGAATAGAGTCAACAGGATCTCTTTCACCGAAGAGGATTTTACTGGAGTCCATCAAGATACTTGAAGGTAAAGTAAGTGAATTAAGTAGAAAGCTTGGGATGCAAGGTGTATTAAAGTGAGGAGAACGGGCCCAACGAACGTAGTCGTTAGGAAGACCATTGATGAACTGAAGAAAGCTTCGAGTAGGGAGGGAAGCCGTGTTTGGAGAACTATTGCTGAACTACTTGAAAAACCTAGGAGGAGAAGGGTGGCCGTCAATGTTGGGAAAATAAGTAGGTGTACAGAGCCAGGTGAAGTAGTTGTAGTACCAGGGAAAGTTATTGGAGCTGGAGA
>CALKYD010000010.1 GCA_938003605.1 uncultured Sulfolobales archaeon
GTCATAGAGGCTATGGTTGCTGACACTGGGCAGAAAATAAGTGTGCTTAAAGCTGATGGAGGAGCCGCTAAGAGTGACTTCCTAATGCAGTTCCAAGCAGACATACTTGACGCAAAGGTGATAAGGCCAGTCGTATTCGAAACCACTGCTCTTGGAGCAGCATACTTAGCTGGGCTAGCCGTTGGATTCTGGAAAGACTTGGAGGACGTTAGAAAGAACTGGAAGATGGAGAGAGAGTTCGTACCAACAATGGATCCTGATAGAAGGGAGAAGCTTTATAAGGGATGGAAGGCCGCTGTGCAGAAAGCCCTTGGATGGGCTAAGGAAGTCCCGTGGGCTTACGGATACTGAGGTAGTTGAAGCGCATCCCTAAAACAAGTCCCTTTTTATACCTTTACACAACCATTTAGTTTCAGAAGGTGTATCCACGCGATGCCTCTGAAAGTAGTTATAGTTGGAGCAGGAATAGTTGGCTCATCAATAGCTAGAGTTTTAAGCATGTATGAAGGCTTCGACATAACTCTAGTAGAAAAGGAGCCGGACGTTGGGTGGGGGAGCAGCAAAGCGAATACAGCAATAATCCACCCAGGACACGAAGAGGAGCCAGACATACATCCCCTTAGAGCAAGGCTCTGTAGAGAGGGGAATATCTTATGGAGGCAGTGGGCTAGGGAGCTCAATATACCCGTTAAATGGCCTGGAGAACTCATGGTCTTCTTCAATGAGGAGGAGGAGAAGAGCGCTAAAAAATACATTGAGCTAGCTAAGCTCAACAAGATACCTGGAGTAAGAGCTGTTTACCGCGACGAGCTCTTGCAAATGGATCCAAGCATTAACCCGAACGCTCTAGGAGCAATATACGCTCCTACAGCGGGAACAATATCTTCTTTTGAAGCAGTAATAGCTGTAGTTGAAAATGCTGTAGAGAATGGAGTGAAGCTATTGACTGAAGCTGAAGTAAGGGGAGTCAAAGTAGTTGATAAGAGGGTTAGAGGTGTAGAGACTACTAAAGGGTTTGTAGAAGCAGACATAGTTATTAATGCAGCAGGCCTATACTCAGATAAAATATCGCACATGGCTGGAGTAGATTCAGGCTTCGTAGTAAGGCCTAGGAGGGGGGAGTACTTCCTGTTTGATGAAAATGTTAAGGTGAAGCCTGAGAAGCTACTACATACAACGCCTACTCCAATAACTAAGGGAGTTTATGCAATCACTACAGTCCATGGTAACTTAATGATAGGCCCTACAGCGGAAGACCTGCCCATAGATGCTAAGGACGAGACTTCAACTAGTGAAAAAGGCTTAGAGTACGTGTGGAAGGAGTCTGAGAGACTGCTTAAAGAGCTTCCCCCAAGGACTAAGATCATAAGGACTTTCGCTGGCTTAAGGCCTGAGCCCCCGGGAGGGCATTGGCGTATAGAGGCTTACGATGACCCATGGGGTTTTGTAAACGCAGCTGGAATTAGGTCACCTGGATTCACTTCAGCGCCAGCAATAGCTTACTACGTCCTCAATTTAATTAAGGATAAGTACGACGTAGGCTTAGTTAAAAAGGAGCACTGGAATCCTTATAGGAGTGACATAGTTAGAGTTAAAGATAGATCGCTTCAGGAAGTAGATGAATTGATAAGGAAGAACCCCGATTACGGTGAAATAATTTGTTACTGCAAGACGGTTTCAAAGGCTGAAGTTATTGAAGCTATTGAGAGAATGAAGAAGGTCGGCGTAAAAACCATAACTATAGATGGAATAAAGTTTAGGACTAGGGCAGGCTTTGGAATGTGCCAGGGATCATTCTGTAGGTGGAGGGTAGCGCTATTGATATCTCAATACACTGGAGTACCGCTATACGAAGTCGTAGTAAAGAAGGATCTTTATGGCGTAGGGGAAGTAAAGGCATTACTGAAGTCCGCGAGCCAGGGTGGTTGAAGTGATTGAGTTAAGCTACGATACTGTTGTCATTGGAGCAGGCCCAGCTGGAATAGCTGCTGCAGTAAGAGCTAGTGAGCTTGGACTCAAGGCAGTGCTAGTTGAAAACAGGGATCTTCTCGGAGGAATACCGCTTCAGTGCGTTCACCCAGGATTCGGCCTCCACTACTTTAAGGAGGACTTGACTGGAACAGAGTTCATCTACAGGTTCTTAGATAAAATGGAGAAGCTTGAAGTAAAGTGCTTGCTGAAATCCCATGTCCACTCAATAGAGCTTGTAGCACACGATGAGAAAGTCGTAAACGTTATAACACCGCAGGGAGTCATGAGGCTTAAGGCAAAGACGCTCATATATACTGCTGGAGCAAGGGAGAGGCATATATTTGAAATAACCGTCGTTGGAGATAGGCCTGCAGGAATCTATACAGCTGGAGAAGCCCAGACCCTCATGGATATATACGGCATTATGCCTGGCAAGGAGATAGTCATAGTTGGATCAGGGGACGTTGGATTAATAATGGCTAGGAGGTTTGCGCTTGAAGGAGCCAAAGTTAAGGCTGTAATAGAGCTAATGCATTATCCAGGTGGATTAATGAGGAACATAGTTCAATGCCTTCAGGACTACAACATACCACTCTACCTAGGCCATGTAGTTACGAGAGTAGTAGGTAAGAAGAGAGTTGAGAAAGTAGTAGTATCTAAAGTCGATGAGAAGCTCAGGCCCATTAAGGGAACGGAGTTTGAAATACCTTGTGATACAGTAGTGCTGGCGGTAGGCCTCATACCTAACTTAGACATGCTTGAGAAAATAGGCTTAATAATAGACCCATACACTAGGGGGCCTGTAGTAAATGAGTTTCTTGAAACGAATATACCTGGAGTATTTGTTGCCGGAAATGCCTTAGTCATAAATGACTTAGTTGACTACGTAGTTGAGCAAGGAGAGCTTGCTGCAGAAGGAGCTCGCTACTTTATTGAAAACTATGGAATACCGACAACTGATTGGAAGCCAGTTGTAAGGGGGAGGAACGTTAGATTCATAGTCCCACACTACGTTAGCGGCAAAAGGGACGTAATACTTTACGCCAGAGTTCAACAGCCTGAGAAAAACGTAGTAGTCACTATTCCTGAAGTAGGCTGGAAAATGAAGCAATTTAA
>CALKYD010000011.1 GCA_938003605.1 uncultured Sulfolobales archaeon
TGACTAGCTCTCTTCCCTCAATAACCTTCTTTAATTCCTCAATAACTCTTTCTTCATCGATAACGTAGCTCTCGGCTTCTTCGTCGTACTCTGTATAAAGGCTTCTCTCAACGACGAATGAGCTTAAGTCTATGTGTAGAGCGTTAAGCACTTCAGCTAACATCCGTGAGATACGCGTCTTTCCAACTCCTGGAGTTCCTGTAATCACTATTGCTTTACCGTAACTCTTAGCTTGCCCCTCCATAGTTACTCACAGCGTTTCACTTCACTTAATTAATACCTCCTTACCTGTACTTGTTGAATCAACTGTTTGTGCAACAGCCCTACGCATATGTTCCTCACTTCTTTAGCCAGACTACTCTCTGCGGGAACGGTATTTCTATTCCGCCTTCCTCTAACGCTTTTTTTACTTCAGCGATCACGGTCCTCCTCACATTCCAGAAGAGTTGGGGCGGGACCCAATACATGACTTTTATGTTTACAGCGCTATCCCCAAGGTCCTCAACTACTATGGTTGGTTCTGGTTCAGCTAGTACTGCTGGATTATTCCACAGCACTTTCCTTATTATTTCAATAGCCTTGCTTACATCTGATGAATATGAAATTCCTAGAGTGAACTCAACTCTACGCGCAACAGACCTTGAGTAATTGTATATGTTTGATGAAGCTACAGTAGTATTTGGCACTGTGAGGATCTCTCCGCTCCACAACCTTATTTGAGTTGACGCTATACTTATTGATTCAACTAAGCCTAAGTCATTGCCTATCCTAATGGCGTCGCCTACCTTCACTCTTCCCTCAATGAGTAGTAATAGGCCTGAGAAAACCTGGCTTAAAGTCTGCTGTAATGCTAGGCCTACCACTATGCCTGCAAACCCTGCTGCCACAAGTATTCCAGTAATGTCTATTCCAATAATTGATAAAGCTGCTAAAAGACCTAAAGCAGCGAATAAAACTTTAATGCCTCTCCTAATGCTTATCAATACTTCAGGCGCTACTCTCACCTTAATTCTCCCAATGATGAGCTTACTGATTAAAACACCTATGTAGTATAGAATTACTAATGCAACTATGGCTCCAATGAGCTTAGTGAATAGCTCTAAGTGACTTAAAACTAAATTATATATCGTATCGATTAATGCTGCCAACGTTTGTGCCCCCAACTCATTAATTTAAACCAGCTGTATGTGTATGTCCATCTCTAGTGATTCACTACTTAAATGCTGTTAAAAGCGTTTATAAATGTCTCACCATGCCGTATTCAGGGATATCCATAGCGCTCGCGAGGATCCCTAATTCCCTACGAATTCATAGATAGCCGTTGGGCGCAGCTTTAAAGAAGGGAGTTCAGCTCAGTCATTTCTGTATTACACATGATCTTTCCCAGTGATCTAGTGCATTTCCTCAAATCATTAACTTAGACTCCAGAAACTCTATGCTTCACTAAAAAGCAGTTATAGGAATTTATAGCCACTTGAGCTAAGTATATCTGGGTAACTACTGAGAGGCCTCATGCAGTGTTGCGATAGGGTCAAGTGATGTCAATATTAAAGGTGGAGCGCTATGGAGTTTGAGGAACTAAGCGATGTTGAGAGGAAAGCCTTTGAAATAATAGCTGGCAGTGGAGATGCCGGCATATTTCAAAACGACTTGTGGAAGTTGCTTGGAGTAGACAGTAGGGATACTTCAAGAATTGTGAACAAGCTTCTTAGAAGAGGACTCATAGTTAGAAAACCCGCCGTTAACCGCGGTAGAAGGACTTACTTACTGCTTACATCTAAAGCAGTCAAACCTAGAAGGAAAGTGCCTATGAAAATAGAGTTAAGGATAGATCTAGACCGATTTATCGAAATACCCTGCTTCAACTGCCCCTTCATACATAAATGTTATGTAGGCGGATTCTACAATCCAATTACATGTAGCTGGCTTGAGGAGTGGATTAACTTAAACGTAGTAGGAGGGCGGCGTCCCTCACAGTGATACAACTACGTCAAGTCTATCCACTAAGTCTCCATACCTATTCCTTATAGTTACATCAGACACATTGCATAGAGAGGCTACTTCCTGCTGAGTCCTCCTCTCATCACTTAGTATTGAAGCCATGTAAACTATGGCTGCGGCAAGACCTATGGGCCCCCTCCCAATGCTTAAATCAACTCCTTTAGACGCCCTAACTATTTCCATAGCTATGAAGTAGGCCTTCTGGCCAAGGTTGAGGTCCTTAATTAACTTAGGTATGTAGAGAACAGGGTCTTGTTGAACTAAGGGCAGAGCCCTCACCAGCTCTATGAGCCTCTTTTCAGCATTCCATAAGTCCTTCTCAGATATGCCGAGGGCTTTAGAAGTGGAGCGCAAAGTCATTGGTAAATTGTATTGCTTGCACGCTAGATATATTGAGGCTGCAGCCATGGATGCTATAGACTTCTTCCTCATGAATGCATTGCTAAGAGCCCTCCTAAGCAGTCTACCTGCTTCCTCCCTAACGTACCCAGGTAAATCTAGTTTAGAAGTGTACTTATTCAAGTACTCAAGCCCAATCTCCATGACTCTATCCTTTTTTCCAACCCTAACTCTCTTCTGCACTCTTATCAATTGCTTAGCTCTAACTCTAAGCGCATTGGATCTAAATTCAGATGGATTAAATGTTGTGCAAATACCCCTGTCATGAATTGCGTTTGTTAGTGGAACACCAGTCCTAGCTCTTGAGCCATCGCCTCTATCGTTAAAAGACCTCCACTCCCTACCATGATCGATAGCTCTTTCATCTAATACAAGTCCGCAGTTAACGCATACGTACTCCCCGCGGGAGTCATCGAATATTATGTCTGTTGAACCACAGTTTGGGCATTTAATC
>CALKYD010000012.1 GCA_938003605.1 uncultured Sulfolobales archaeon
AACTGATGGCGGGAAAATTCATGCAGACGAAGTAGGTAAGTTCAGGATCCTTGGCTCAGTGAAGTAATGAAGTGACGTAAAAAATAAGCGCTTTTCACCCCACATTACTCATTCTCTATTCACACACGCATGGCCCACTACGGCAGATCTCATATATTGCCGCTAGTAGTTCATAGAAGTCTCTCACAACTCTACATGCCCCATGCCTAAGTAAGTCCAAGGCTCTTCTCTCAAAACTCGTTATTCCTATGAATGGTATTCCTATTTTACTGGCGCTTAATGCATCAAGCCAATAGTCTCCTACGAAAACTGCCTCGCTTCTTTCAAAAGAGCCTTTATTGAGCAAGTAGCTTATAATCCATGACTTATCGAATAAAGGCTCCTCCCTTCCCCCAATAATAGCTAAGTCGTAAAGAGTGTACACGTAGTCAATTACGTGATCCAACCCCATTCCCTGGAGCTCTAGCCAAATATTGCTTGATGGAACCTCCCTCCCAGTTACAATAACGTTCCTTACTCCAATGGATTTAAGTAGCTCCAACACTATGGCTGCTCCTGCAATGGGTTTGCCGTGTTTAGTTCTATAGATTCTTCTAAAGAACTTCCAGAAACAGTCTGAGCAGTCTTCTGGAGCAGCTTTCCAAGTTAATTCATCTCTTAAAAAGTAGTCTAGGAATTCAGCTACACTTAATGGCTTAAGGCCGAAAGCCCTCCTTGATTCATTGACTGCTTCAAAGAAGTCATATAGGCTGTTCACTAAAGTTAAGTCATAGTCAAGTATGAGTAGTCGGGGAGCCATAGTTTCGTACTCCATAGATCAGTTGTGGGAGATTCTTCACTGATCAGCTCTCGGCAATTTCCTCATTCAAAACCAATATATAGGACGGGGATTAATAAGCTTGTCAACAGGGTTTCTAAGTTGCAGAGGAGTTCATTAATGGACTCACCTAAGGCTGTGGAAATGCATATAAAGTGCTGCAGCCAAGTATTACAGGGCATTGCACAGTTCGAGTACGTTAGTAAGGAGTTGTAGGTGGTCTTAGGCGATGCAATATGTTGACCAATAGTTTGCCTAGAGTTGACGAAATCTACGTTGATGCACAGAGAGCTCTAAAGAGTATTGCTGATGCCTACAGCGTGAGGAGGGCGGAGCACAAGGATATCCCGGGCGTAGTGAGGGTTAATAGGCTGTGCCTCCCTGAAAACTACTCAGTGGGCTTCTTTGAAGACCTCCTCAACGCATATGGCAAGGCGTTCTACGTAGTTACTCACAGAGAGGAGGGAGTTGTTGGATACGTTATGTGTAGAGTTGAAATTAAGAAAGGGTTTTTCTCCGAAGAGAAGCTGAAGAGCCTCCACATAGTTAGCATAGCTGTTATGCCTGGGCATAGGAGGAGGAAACTGGGCTACGCACTCATGGCTTACGCCATGAATTCCGGTAAAAGGGATTACGATTGCCGCGAGTCATACTTAGAGGTTCGAGTATCCAATGAACCGGCAATTAACTTATACAAGAAACTTGGGTATTCAATAATCACAGTTATCCCGCAATACTACCTTGATGGAGAGGACGCCTACCTTATGGCTAGACCTATTTAGCTAATGCAAGAGGCTTTATTACATAGAGTCTGCAGAAACTAGTGTGGGGGAGCTTTTGTCCAGTGGTAAGAGGATAATTGTCTACAAGTCTAAGAGCGGACTTAAGGACGGCTTACTGGCGTACTTCTATACTTGGCAGGGGGAGAAGCCTCCCGAGAACCTGGACTTAATGACTCCTCTAGTCAAGAATGTACAGCCGTGGATAAACTACATTTGGTGGAGCAACCCAGTGCCCGGTGTGCCGAGCGAATTCTTTGCAGTTAAGTGGAGTGGATTTCTCTACGTGCCTCACACAGGCACCTATAGATTCTACATAACTACAGACGATGGATCTAGGCTCTGGATAGACGATGCATTGATCATAGATGCTTGGAAGGATCAAGCCCCCACTACATACGTTAGCGAACCAATGGATCTCGACGCCGGCTACCACAGATTGAAGTATTGGTTCTACAATAGATATGCTTTTGCTGAAGCAGTACTTGGATGGATACCTCCCTACGGATCTGTTGGAGTAATTCCAAAAGAGTACTTTAAGCACATTGATTCAAGCAAAGTGAAGTTCCGTGGGTTAACTGAGGACTACTTAGTTAAAGTACTCTATAAGGGAGGTGAGAAGAGCTGTGTACCGAAGGCTAGGGAGTGCGAAATAGAGGTAGGCTTGGAGGAAGCGCTAATTAAAGCCAGAATAGCCATAATTGATAGAAGCAGCGGTTCAACAATATATGAGACGCCGGATGAAGTAGAGCTGTGGGGAGGGGATGAATTAGAAGTATTGGTTGGCATTATTAAAGCAAGCTGAGCTCTAAGCAAAGGATTATGCAAAGCCATTGAATCCTTAAAGTTATTTAAGAGGCCAAAGGTCGTACTTAGGCAAAATTTATTACAACACATAGCATTAAAGCACTGTATTGTAATAGGAGCTAGAGAGGTGGATTGCTTGTCGAAGCACACTATAACTGACAAAGAACTCCAGAGGCTCCTTGAAGAGAAGCAGAAGCAAGTAATTGATGAAAAGCAGAAGTGGGTTAACAAAATGATTAAAAGCGCTAGACAACAGCATAAAATATGCCCGTACTTCGACAAGAAGACAAAGCAATGCTTCATAACCCTAGGGCTAAAGTGCGATAGAGAGGGGAGGTTTGAGACATGCCCCGTATTTAAGGCATTCCTAGAGAAGAAGTACGAAGAGTACAAAGCGAAGGGAGCTCCTCTACCAATGAGCTTTGCAGACATAACTCTCCCCATAGTTTGAGGTTAGGCAAAGTGTTTAATAGTGAAGTAAATTAAACACCGTTAGGGTGAGCCTATGGATAGCCGTGAGAATCAACGTACTTATGAAATAAGCGACTTAGACAAGCTGTGGCTTGAATACGATAGGCAAAACGACATACTGTACATAAACTTCGGCTATGAATCAGGGGAAGCCGATGAAGAAGTACTGGTTGGAGACGACGTAGTGGTTAGAATTAAGAGTAAAAAAGTAGTGAGTATAACAATAATGAACTTCAGCTCTAAGGCCAACATCACCATTATGTAGGTGTATCGCTAGATCCATATAGAGGCAGCTGACTTCTATCACTATAGTGGACTACGTAGTGCTTGGGCTTTAGCGCATTAACTATGTAGTAGAAGACCTTCCATGGATCGCTTCTATCCCCGCATGTATATACGTCAACTGTAGCATAGTTGTTGCCGGGCCATGTATGTATAGCTATGTGGCTTTCAACAACTAGCGCTAACACTGATACCCCTCCGTGCTCTCCCCCCACCCTCCAGTGCCTTACTTCAAGAATTGTGGTTGTACCGTGTTCAGCTGCTTTCACAACTGTCTTAGTGAGGTATTCCTCGTCGTTCAGTAAGTCGCTCGGCGATCCATAGAGTTCTCCATAGATGTGCCTCCCCTTCACTAAGGTGGTCACTTCTCTACTCACCCTACAGCCACATATCTATGAATTCGTCTGCCGTAGAATGAACTCCAGTAATTACTTTAACGCCTATTTCTTCAATTACTTCCTTACTTTCATTACTGATGCTGCTGCACACTAGAACAGCTACGTTGTTTTCATCCAATACTTCCTCTACTTCACTAATGCTTACCGGCTTATTCACTACCTCTCTGCGGCCGCCTTCATCTAAGTCTATGAGAATTAGTTTGCTTGAGGACTCAAAACCTGATACTACATATTTCTCGCCAACACTTTTAACAGCTAGTGCAAGCCTATACATTTCCCCTCTTTATCCCCACGGTTAATTCGTGTGGTAGCAATAGTGCATGCCTTTTTATACTTATCCACTATGAGTTTTCATCAATGATTTTTAACTAGCAATTTAAACTAGGAGAGAGTTTAAGGCAGTGCAGCTTTACGGAAAGCTGGTGCAATAATGTTGTTCAAAGTATCTGAAGAGAAGGCTGTTGAAATAGCTTTAGCTTTAAGGAACTTGTTCACTAGCGCCGACTTCAATGAAGTAGCGGAATTGGACGTGCAGTATAGAGCTATTAGATGGCTGTACAAC
>CALKYD010000013.1 GCA_938003605.1 uncultured Sulfolobales archaeon
TTAGCTAGAGAGAGTGTCTTGAAAACCATACCTATGTTAGCTAAGAGGGGGAGGGCAAGCTATTTAGGTGAGAGAAGCATAGGGCACCAGGATCCAGGGGCTACTTCAACCTACTTAATAATAAGAACTTTCCTCGACACATTAAACGGCAGAACTGGCGTAAGGATATCTAAATACGATGATGTAAGCGGTGCATTAATTAGTGAGGAATTCATTTAACCTACAGTAGCTCAATTGTTGAGAAATTACGGTGAATCCATGGTAGGAATAGTGCTAGTGTCCCACAATAGGAAGATAAGCGAAGGAGTAAGGGAAGTAATAGAGCAAATGATCGGAAGAACAGTCAAAATAGCTTGCGTAGGTGGCGAAGCAGGAGAACTCGGCACAAACGTCAGTGAGATAATTAGGGCAGTAAACGAAGTACTTGATGAACAAGGAGTAATAGTATTCGTCGACTTTGGCAGCACTGCCATAGGGGCAAAAGCAGCGCTCAATATGTTAGACCAAGAGGTAAGGCTGAAAGTCTTTATCGCCAATGCCCCTATAGTTGAAGGAGCTTTTGTAGCAGCTGTTGAAGCAAGCTTAGGTAAGAGCATTGAGGAAGTATTGAGAGCAGCTGAAGAAGCTAGAAATATGGTTAAAGTGCAATAGTAAAAATAATTTTTATATAATGCTTTTTCTCTTTACATCGCTCAGCATTTTATGTGACGACTATTGGAGGAGGCACTCTTATAGCTATAGTAGTGGCTGGCGCCATGAGTAGTCTCTTAAGCTCTTCGTCAAGTCTAAGGATTGCTACTCTACCTCCCTGCATTTCAAGGGAAGTCATGAATTCGCCTATCCAGCTTGTAAATACTTTTAGCCCTAGAGACTCCACATACTTTCTAACGTCTCTATAGAATACGAACTTCTCCATGTATGGTGTGCCGCCAGTGCCTTGCGCTACTAGAGCTATTTCCTCTCCTTTCTCAAGCTTGAGGTCTTCAACAATCTTATCAACCATCATTTTCGCCAGCTCCTTTGAAGGAATGTACTTCATTCTCTTTACTCCAGCCTCTCCGTGGATTCCTATTCCAAACTCTATTTCATCAGGCCCAAGTTCAAAGGTGGGCTTTCCAGCTGCTGGCACAATGCATGGAGTGAGGGCTACTCCAAGATCTCTTCCATTATCTACTACTTTTTGAGCTACTCTCTTTACTTCCTCAAGAGGCCACCCCTCTTCAGCTGCAGCACCAGCTATCTTATGTACGAACACTGTTATTGTAGTTCCCCTTCTCTTCTCCTTTTCAACTATTGATACGTCGTCGTTAACTATCACGTAGTCTGTCTTAATGCCTTCGCCAGCAGCTAGTTCGGCAGCTGTCTTGAAGTTCATTACGTCTCCAGCATAGTTCTTAATGACTACTAGTACGCCTGCATCAGTGGCGACCTCCCTAATAGCGGCCTGTATTTGCGGCACTGTTGGTGAAGTATACGTAAAGCCTGCACATGCTCCATCAAGCATTCCGTAGCCTACGTAGCCGGCGTGAGCTGGCTCGTGGCCGCTTCCTCCACCTGAGACAAGGGCTACTTTATACGAAGGCTTCTTATACCTTCTGTAAACGTTGTTCCAGTCGGGGTCAAGCCTCAGGATCTCTGGAAAGGCTAGGACCATTCCCTCAAGCATTTCCCTAACTTCTTCGCCAGGAACATTTATGAGTTTTTTCATTAATTCGACACCTCTAACTAATATAGGTCATGGAGCGTATATATAAGTCTTCATCTCCATGAATTGCACGGTATTCGTATGGGTTATCAGTAGAGATGAAAGATTTTTGATGAGTACAAGCTATAAATGCTTATATTGCTCTCCACGTTTTTAACTAGACAATAGGTTTAGGAGGGACAATGATTGAAGACAAGTGAAGTAACTGTAATCAATAAGTCAGGCCTTCACGCTAGACCTGCAGTTAGGTTTGTGCAATTAGCCTCTAAGTTTAAATCGTCGATAACCATATGCAAGGGATCCAAGTGTGCTAATGCAAAGAACATACTTCAAATACTCTCACTTGGAGTAGACTTCGGAGACAACATAGTCTTGCAAGTAAGTGGAGATGACGAAGATACGGCGTTCAATCAATTAATGGATCTTTTAATCAACCTTCTACCAAGCGAGGACAAGTAGCTATTCATTGCTGAAGCCCTTATCTATCAACTACTCCCTATTTCTTGACCTACAGTTAGCTGTTGCAGAAATGGCTTGAAAGACAAATTAAGAGTCTCTGAAGCCGTGGACCTCGAAGAGATTCCTAAGTGCTGAACACGTTAATCGTTAGGGATGCAGCCAGTGGGTTAAAAGAATGCGGGAGTGGGCTGAGGAAGCTAACAGATACGTCTCAGGTCAAAACAGATAGACGCCCAAAGATCTTTAAGGACGGAGAGCTCAGCGAGATTCGTAGAGCTGAGACAAATTTCGGCAAGAAAGTCATCGCTTACTCGTAGATGAGGAAGAGGATTCGAAGAGCGGTTAACCAAGGGGAGAAGAATTAAGAAAGCCCTGAAGAAGCTTAGGGAGGGGAAGCACAGCATCATTTACGGCTAGTTGAGAAGATAGCATTAGAAAACAATGCAGCTGTAGTAATTGGCAACGTCTACAGAGGTAAAACCACTAATTGAGAATGCGAAGAGCGATGAGCTGAGGCGCAGGATCCATTAATGAAATGTCCTCACGCTAATTAGAGCTCTCGGAGAGAAACCCATATCATATTATTGAGTTAAGGTATCTGAGACACACCTCTCCACTGACTCTTCACAGGGATGAGGATAAATGGCTTCAGGCCCCTCGTGACATGCCTTGCAGTGAGGCAAAGAAGAGTCAGGGTTCATAAGGGTTCTGAGCTAAGCAATAAACGCACCAATGCTTAGCTCTTGAGCTCCACGCTCTTAGCAGCTTCCTCTGTGTTCATTGCAGACTTCATAGAGCTTTGCTCCTTTCAGGGAGAACCCATAGCTCCTCACATCCCAAGCACTCTTCAGGCACTTGAAGACAGCTCCCCCTAGGTCTTATGGGAGGCCTGCAGCTTTGTCCCATACTGGGCTCCATGACCAGTTGGTGGAGCAAGCGATCCAACTTGTAGGACTAACCCCACTAGTGGAAATATAGGCATCTATAAATACCGCTAAGTACCGTTATCAGTGAAACGCTTAATGCTCATTGAAGGATGTAAGGAGATCTCGACAGTCCTAGGCCGTTGGCTGTAGACTTCCTCCAATACTCCTCCATTTCCTCCTCACTCACTGTAGCTTTGAGTTTTCCAACTCTAGCCCTCTCAACTACAGGGGCTTGTCTATACTTATTCCATAGGAAGTCTAGCAGC
Source organism: uncultured Sulfolobales archaeon (assembly GCA_938003605.1). The sequence continues at coordinate 3,357 of CALKYD010000013.1, forward strand.
TCTCCCCTCCTCCTCAATGAATTAGCGTTTGCATACCCCAGTTTTTCGGCAGCTGATATAGCAGCTATTTCTCCCTCAATGAAGGCAGTCGTTGCTTCTTCAATGCCCGCTGCATCGCCAGCTACATAAAGGCCGGGGATGCTCGTCTCTAAGTACATAGTCCTTATGGGCACTAGTCCCCCTAACTCCGGTATCAACTTCATTATGCAGCCTGCCTGGCTTAAAATAGTGTAGTCAGGCATTAACCCTACTGCGAGGAGAACTAAGTCTACGTTAAACAGCTTTTCAGTGCCGGGAATGGGGTTCATCTGATAGTCGAATGCTTGAATCACAGCTCCTTCAACGCGCTCACTTCCTACAGCTCTAACTATTGAATGCCCTAGGTAGATGGGTACTCTAAGCCTCACTACCTTAGCTGCATGCACAAACCAGCCCCCAATGCTACGCGCGATCTCAACTACGGCTTCTACCTTCACACCTGCTTGAAGGAGCTGGTATGAAACTATGAGCCCTACGTTGCCTGAGCCCACTACTAAAGCCCTATCCCCAGGCCTAACTCCGTACTGATTCATTAGTGTTTGAGCTCCTCCAGCACCCATAACGCCGGGCAAGTCATTGTTTTCGAACTCAAGGCCTCTCTCCATAGCGCCCGTGCACACTATGACGGTCTTAGGCTTAAAGACTATGTTCATAGGCTTCGGATGCCTTACTGCTACGCCCACTCCTTCACTGAAAAATCCGTAAGCTGTAGCGTTTCTATATACAGATACATTCGGTGATCCCTCGATTTTCTTGGAGAGCTTTTCAGCTATTTCAAACCCTCTAACTCCCCCATAGTAGTCTCTGGCGCCGAAGAACTTGTGGGTTTGCTTAACTAGCTGGCCTCCAAGGCTTGCTCCTTCATCAACTAGGGCTGTTTTCATTCCGAGAGCTGAAGCTGCTAGAGCTGCATGTAATCCAGCTGGGCCTCCGCCAATAATTAATAAGTCTACTGAGACTTCAGCTTTCTCCACTTGATCTTTGTTGAGTGAAGACGTTTCAACACTTATAGACGGTGGTCCACTCTGTCTTTCAATAAGGACTCCTCCTCTAGTAGGCTCTATGCAAATTCTCGTGTTTGGAACTCCATTCACTGTACTTAAACAACTACTGCACTTTCCTATCATGCAGAATGCTCCGCGAGGCCTCTTGAGCCTTGGACTCCAGCTAAGTGTAGTCACTCCAATAGCATACAAGGCTGCAATAATGCTTTCGCCCTCATATGCTTCAATAAGCCTGCCCTCGAAGTTAAAGAAGATCCTTTTCCCCCTCTTAAATGAAATTACTGGATGGCTCCACATCCTCCTATCGCTCAACGGATTCACCAAGTAAGCGTTGTTAAGCTTAAGAACTATTAACTGTTTATCTCTACGAGTTAATATAGGGTGGGGGAATAGCGGCTTCATTAACAATGCATGGAGGCTGCTCATTAATTGAGGAAAGCGCTTAAAGTTCGTGGAAAGAAGTTGTCAATAAGCTCAGCTAACTTAGTTTATTTAATGCTTCTAGCAGCTGTACTCATTTACGCTTCCTACAGTCTCTATACAACAGCGGAGAGCTTTGTCAAATACGAACTTAGTAGAGGCGGCAAAGGCTATGTATCTGACGAAGTATGGTATGTGTCTGCAGCTAGGAACATGTTGTCAGACCTATATGGATTTAAGGCATTTAACCCGCTGGCGTGCTCAGCAACTATAGTACTTGATAAGAGTTACGATCCTCTAGCAGTTAATGCATTAGCGTTAAGGCATGGCGTCAACATTGTTGACACGAATTACAATAAGCTTAAGTACGCTCTCTACGTAGAGTCATCGAACTGCAGTAGCTTGAATGAACTAGTTAGCGAGCTATCAATTAAGTACGGTGTTAGGGAAGCAGTATATGGATGGAGGCTCCCAGACAGCGATGGCGTAAACAACTACTTAAACACTGAGCACCCTCCACTCGGCAAATACTTAATAGCTCTCTCAATAGCACTTCTTGGAGACTACCCGCTTAACTGGAGAATACCCAGTGTAGTCAGCGGTGTATTAATGATACTGCTCCTATA
>CALKYD010000014.1 GCA_938003605.1 uncultured Sulfolobales archaeon
TATTCCACTATCAAACCATACGTCAGCTACATCAGGTACTCTACGCATTTCCCTATTACACTTAGGGCACTTAAACACAACTTCATCTATCCACGGTTTATGGAGCTCCCTCGGCCTCTTCCCACTATACTTAACTAGCTCCTCTAAGCTCCCAACGACTACTCTATGCCCATTGGGGCAAACCCATATTGGCAGAGGTATGCCCCAATAGCGCTGCCTACTTATAACCCAGTCCTGCAAGTTCTCCAATATGTGTAGAAGTCTGTCGAGAGCCCAGCTGGGCATCCACTTAACTTTGCTTGCTTCCTCAATCAATTCATTACTAACTTTAGTTACTCTAATTATCCACTGTTTTGTAGCTCTTAAGACTACGGGAGTCTTGCACCTCCAGCAGATGGGGTACCTATGAGCTATAGTTGATTTATGGAGTAGGAATCCCCTGCTCTCCAAATCACTTACTATCCTCTTGTTCGCCTCTCTAACATACATGCCGGCGTAAACGCCTGCTTCAGCAGTAAACCTCCCCTCTTCATCTACTGGAGAAGCCGCTGAAGTAATGCCATACTCCAGCCCCACCTCATAGTCTTCAAATCCATGTCCTGGAGCACAGTGCACTAGCCCAGTTCCTTCAGTAAGCACAACGTATTTCTTAGATAGAACTACTTTATGGTGCTTTGACAGCTGTTCTTGAAGAGGTATTAAGTCGTGTAGTGGATGCTGGTACTCTAAGCCCTCGAGCTCGCGGCCACTGAACTCTTCTACTATAGTGAAACCGCTTAAACCAACTTCTTTAGCAAAGCTGCTGAGCCTCTCTTTAGCCAATACGTACTTCTCGCCATCAACTACTGCCTTGACGTACAGGGCATCTGGGTTAGCCATTACGAAGGTGTTAGCCGGCAGAGTCCAGGGAGTAGTAGTCCAGATCACTAGGTACTCTCTTTCACGCCCTTTAACTGGGAACTTCACGTATATGCTTGGGTCAACTACTTCACTGTACTCAACTTCGTATTCAGCGAGAGTTGTGCTGCACCTAGGGCACCAGTAGACTACTCTATACTCGTTGTCCAGCAGCCCCATTTCATCGGCTTTCTTTATTAGCCACCAGCCGGACTCTATGTATTCATCCCTCATAGTGAGGTATGGGTTGCCCCAATCCATTAGTACGCCTAGCTCCATAAACCATTTAGTCATAGAATCCACGTTTTCGTAAACAAGTTTCTTGCATACATTTATGAATTCCTCAACCCCTATCCTTTCCTCAATCTCCCTCTTGTACTTGACTCCAAGTCTTTGCTCTACTTTAACTTCGATCGGCAATCCATGGCAGTCATAGCCTGGTCTATCAAATACTCTGTAGCCAGCCATCCTCTTAAACCTCAAGATAGCGTCCTTCAATGACTTATTCCACGCCGTACCTACGTGAGGCACGTCTCCAGATGGGTATGGAGGGCCATCTATGAACAGGAAGGTGTTTTCGCACTTACTGTTCTCATCAAGCACCAACTTGTAGAGATCAATCCTACTCCAATACTCCTTTACAGAGCTCTCAACACTGTGAGGATCATACCTCCCCTCAACTCTCCCAACTACAGGCATTAAACCACCGCACTCTAGCTCTCTGCTAGCTAGGCAGACTCGTAGTTTAAGCTATTAAGTGATGCGCTTTCCCCGAAATACGTGCTGTAGAGAATGCTTAAGTGAGTTAAGTGAGTGATACCTCCCGATCCTTTTTAGCGACAATAGCTATCGCTGGCAGTAGAATTAGAGCTGATGTAATTACAGCAGGCCTCACAACGTTATCCCCTATATTGCTGTAAATTGATTGAACTTCCACTAGAACGTCCATTGTTACTCTCTCACCTTTTTCAACGCGTGTAGTGAACCCTAGGAAGAATATGTTCACTACATCAGTGGTTAGAGAGCCTTTGAGGTACCTTAACACTCCGGCATCATCATACTCAATGAGTCCGCTAAGGCTGAGATATATCTTTATTTGCACTCCTTCAACAACAGCTCTTATAACCCACGACTCGTTTACTGGTATAGGTTCCCCAAGTCTCTTAGCTAAGCTACCCGATGGACTTACCCCAGTCAGTAGGCCTGACCAGTAAAGCCTGTTGAAAGCTATTCTAGGATTGTCGTTTGAAGGCTGAAGTATTAAGTCGCCGGCTGTGCAGTAAATAGCGGTATCTGAATCCAGCCTACCGTCCCTCTGAGTCTCAATACTGTAGACGTACACTGGGGACCGGATGTCCTCCGCCACTGCATAGCTATAAGCTGAGCCTGCGAGGAGGGCTAGCAGTAGAGCTATCAGTAAACCCTTCCACATGGGCCCTAAGCCCCTCCTCCTTACATACACGTATGATGAACTCCATGGATCCCAGGCAACAGCATGCTCTGCTCCACGTAGCCATCGTGGAGCCAGTGCGTAAAGTAGGGGTATGCCTGCCGCAAATCCACCTGCATGGGCGAAAAACGCTGTTCCGCCGAGCCTCATGTACCCGTAGATTACTTGAGTAGCGAACCAGAATATCAGGAAGAAGCCAGCTGTAGTTGTAAAACACCACGGTATTAGGAATAGGAACCAGCATAGCCCTAAGCGTTTATGAGTGTAGAGCATTAAGTATGCCCCTAGGACACCGCTTATAGCGCCTGAAGCACCTATTGCTGGAATAAAGAGGTCTACAGGCCCTCTAATGAGGGCGAACGCTGTATGGAATATGGACGCCGATATGCCTGAACCAATGTATAAAGCCAAGTACCTCAGTGGGCCTATTGTTACCTCAACCTCCCTCCCAAA
>CALKYD010000015.1 GCA_938003605.1 uncultured Sulfolobales archaeon
TTAAATATTATTCTTCTATTTGACGCACCTAAGGCTTTTGCAGCCTCTATGTATGGCTCCTCCTTTATGCTTAAAGTCATAGCTCTCACTATTATTGCCAACCCTCCCCATCCAAAGACTATTAGGACTGTGAGTATGCCCATTAGCACTATTAGAGGGGCTTCAGCGTAAATCACCATGAGGGCCATTGCTATTATTATGAGTATGGGTAATAAAGGTATGTTACCCATAACGTCCACTATTCTTTGAATGGCTTCATCAACTATGCCTCCATAGTAGCCACTTACGACACCGGCTATAAGCCCTATGAGTGACGTAAGACCTGCAACGAAGAATCCAATGGCGATCGCTAATGGGAATCCGTAGAGGAGCCCTAGAGCTAGGTCTCTGCCATTCGCATCAGTCCCCATGAATCCGTAGACTGAGCCTTTTACAATCAACTTCACGGAGTTGAATGGTTTAAGGGCATGTACTTTCGATAAGGTGGCTTGGGGAAGAGCTGTGTACCTGCAGCTTATCGTTATATTATATGAGCCCACTAAAGGCTCCACTGATGTAGTGACCCTCTGCAAAGACCACTGCCCTCTCACGAACTCATATGATGCGTCTATGTTGCTTATCTTGCCGAAAACGTACTTAGAAGGCTTAAGTGTAAAGTCCTCGAAGAGCATTGAAACTACGTTTCCAACAGGCTCCAGGAATGTGCCATTGGGTGTGCTAAACTTAATGTAGTAAGCTCTGTCCTTTAGTAAAAGCAATCCGCTTTCATTAGCGTATTTTACAACTATCCTATACAATAGATCTGGCTTAATGGCTTCAGACTCAGATAGTTTTACTATAATGCTACTTCTACTCCAAGCTGATTCAGTGCCTGCTGCAAGTGCTACACTGGTATCAGTGTATAAGCCTGTTACTCCATCAGGCCTACTAATGAAGATCCTGCATCGCGGTCCAACAGTGTAGTTGCCTACAACTACTACGAGTAACTCATATCCTTTAGCGATTACTCCTTGCGGAAATACGTTGTGTTCTAGGTTGTATGCTGCAGTGTAGTTGAATTCATAGATCTGGTTTTCTAGATCTAGTTTATCTATGGGTTTGTCAAGTATTGTTACGACGTGTGGAGCATAGGGCGCTCCAAAGTATTTAACCCACTCTGGTGGAACTAGTGATGGATTCTCCCCCTGGACCTCAAGGTTGTCCCATACGGCATCCCTGAAGTTGGGGGGCATAGCGATTGTGGCATAGATAGCTATGGAGACTAATATGGCCATTAGCATTAGGCTTGCTTTCCCCGCCCCCTGTCTCCACGTTTCACTTAAAGCATCCTTTAGTGGAGTTACAAGCGCTTTAAACCTACCTGACTTTACTTGCTTACTCAAGACGTTCACACCTCACGTAATCCTAATCCTCGGATCTAGCACTATGTACAGTGCTTCAAGGATGAACCTAGCTATTACGTATATGATTGTGAATACGTACGTCAACGCCATTACAATTGATGCTTCGCCACCACTTATTGCTAAGTAATATAGGGTCCCCATGCCCGGCCACTCAAATACTGACTCAGTAATTATGTAGCCACCTATAGAACCCGCTAAAGCAAGTATTATGCTAGTCATTATTGGTGGTGCAGCTACTCTAACAATGTACCTCTTAGTGATCATTGAGTCGGGGAGCCCCTTAGCTTTAGCTACAAATACGAAGTCCTCTCTAATGACTCTAATTAATTGTGCCCGTATGCCGTAGAGCCATCCGCCTAGGAGGGCAACTACGACGGTAGCTATAGGTAGTGCAGCGTAGTAAGCTATTTGAATAAGGTTTGTGAATGGGTCTATGCTTAGATCACGTATGAATGCAATTACGTAGCGGTAATCCGTTGGAAAAACCCTTAACTGATATGAGAACACTAGTATGAATAGCATTGCTAGCCACCATACGGGCAAAGCATTAGTGAATGCTGCATAAGCTACAACAGCTCTATCAGCTATAGATCCAATTTTATATACAAGCCTTGGAGCTATTGCAAGAGCTATTATTATGCATATGATCTCAGCTACTGTAATCATTATGACCGTCCTAGGGATCACTGTTGCTATAACATCAGATATCTTCAGTGGCGGAGCTCTACCGACGACGTTAGCTATATCCTCTCTATCAGTGATCCCGAAGTCCATGAGCAAGGTATTTCTGACGAACGTTGAAGCCCTCACGTACCACGGCTTATTTAATCCATATATTTCCTCAAGTTCCACCCTGTACCTCTCGGTTAATTCATTAACTATAGTTTCGTTACGAATTGTTCTCGAAATATCTTGTCTATATGCCTTTACATAGCTATCAACTATAGCCTTTAAAACTCTCATAGAATACCCTGTTGCCTCAAGTATTAAGGCAGTAAGCAACACTATGATCACAACTGCTACGGCCAGCATTAAGGCTCTCCTAGCCAATATGCTTGCTACACCAGCCACTGAGGAACACCGAGCGTTACACTCCTCGCTCCCTTAGCATTTAGGCATATGGGTTTTAAAGTTTTTAGGAATGAACTACATAGTGTTGATGAGATGCAACAAACATTGAATGAAGGAAGATGATGCTTTCCGCACCTGCCGAGTTCATGAAGTAATGGGGGTACGTGCATTAATTCATGAATTGAAGTAAGGCAGGGCGATGTTTAACTCTAGGTCTCTAATTACAGAGGAGTCCTGCTCTTCGAATAGAGAGATGTATGCAGGTTGTAGGAGAATTGATCTAGGGAGAAGCTTTTGTTTATGAATTTATAAAAATGATAATTTTGATTATTTACGTTTTACAACAAATGGCAGAGCTATCGACACTAGCACCAGCACTACTGTCACTATTACAAGCGTCTGCAGAGTGTTTACTGTTGATGCTAATGCATCAACTTTACTTGATAAACCGCCTACAGACTCCTTTGTTTTCACTATTTCAGCTCCATGGTCACCCAGCGTTCTTATGACTTCATCAACTCTGGTAAGTACTTGGCCAACTGATTTAGCTACTGCTTCACTTATCCCCTTGAGCTGCAATACAATGCCTCTCGATACGGGCTCTAGGTATTCAGTCACTATGCCCGGTATAGCTACTTGCTCTGAGAACACCATTAGTGTTAATTCATATCTGACTCCTGGAATGAAGCCTTCAGTTATAGCGCTTTCAAGCTTTATAACCCATGTGCCTGGCTCTACTAATTCAGCTTTTCCAGATGCTGCGGTTACTTTATTCACAGGGTCAAAGACTATGTAGAGTACTGTCAACGGCTCTGGGCCTATGGCTTTTACAGTAATAGTTATTTCATCTCCGGGAGCGTAAGTTAAAGGCTCAACCAAGACCTCTGTTATCGACGGCTTTACGGGGATGCCGAAGAGCCAGTCGCCTGGCTTAAATGGATACGTTGGATCTCTAAATGCCTTCAAGGTTGCCTCATTCTTAGCTGTATCGAAGTAGTCTAAGTAGTATGCGCCGTGGCTAATCCAAGCTATGCGTGGGCTGCGAGCGTTGATCCAGCTAATCACTGCATCACAGCGCGCTCTCCACTCAGCTTCACTCATCTCTCCTTTAGTTAATGCATTTACTCTGCTTAATATAGTGGCATTTATCTTAGCAGCATCTAGTGCGGCTGCTACAGCATCGACTTGCCCAGGCACTACTAAGCTGAGGTGGGGTATGCCTGCTCTGCGAGCTCTTGTACCGCTTAACGCATGGGTCTGCTTATCGAATGCCAGTATGAACATAGCTTCATTGAGTTCTACGGGCACGGAGGGGCTTAGTACAGCGTAGTCAGCTATGTAGTCATCTGAGAAATGCCAGTAATCTATGTAGACAACTACCTTCTTATTCTCCTTGTCGAACACTACTCCCTTAATAACGTTAATCCACTCAGCCATAGTACTAGCTATAGCTGCTTCGAGAGAGCTCTTATCTGGGTCGAGGGCTAGCTCCCAGTAGTACCCCCATGCTCCAATGATGTCCGCCCAAGTGATCGTTATGCCGTGATGCCACTTTGCACCAATGTACTTGCTTACATCAAACTCCACTTTGCTTGTTGCCTTTACTCCATCTCCAACTGCAACCCACATGTCATTTACGGCATCCCATACTAAGGCTGTGGGGGGAACGTCTAATTTTCCATCAGGTCCAGCCGTCTCAACTCTATAAGGCATTCTGAAGGCAATAGGCATTCCATTCCATGGGTGCCTCCAGACAGCTGGGTCTGTTGTAAGCCTCATTATGTCAACGCTGTACACATCGAGGAATCCACCCCATGGGTTGTATATGCTTGCAGCAGTCCAGACATACCTATGTCCTACAAGCAAGTAGTCTGGGTGTGCTTCACTATACATTTCACGGAGAGCGTATGGAGGCCTTAAGCCTGCGCCTAAGTCTAGTGTGACTCCCTTGACTTCCTTACGCGTTGGGTGTACGTCCAGCCTCGCTATACCCCATATTCTCACGGCTTCTTGAATAACCATTTCAGTCATTCGCCTGTACAGCATGTGTCTTTCATCAGCGCTCTTGAATTGGCCGAAGAATATTGCCTTACCTATTTCATCTATTGTCTCATTAGCGTAGTTCCAGTAGCCCGGCTCCTGCCACCCGGGCATCCAAGAGTACCATGGAGCGCCGAACTGGTTTATTGTGCCGTAATCGTATTTATCTATAGCGCTCTTACCCCACCCCTCAGTATATATGTGCCACTCGAAGCCCTTTGGATCGCTGTAGTAGACCTTCGTTATTGCATCTGCGAAAGTTAAGTACAGTCTCTCTACGTAGAAGCCTAGTCTAACGAGGTTTAATGCCAAGTGGTCTCCGACATCCCTTCTCTCGTCCTCAACTCTAATGATGAACTTTACAGTTACTTTACTGCCCTCGAAGTACCAGTATGTCCCTATTTTCTCAGCTCCCAATACTAGGAGCTTATCGTTAATGATTTTCTCAGCTGTAGATAAATCGTATGTAAACCTGTACTTAGCCACTATGTCAGCTATTATTGCGAAGTCGGGGTCGTAGACGCTTAGGAATGTATACATAGCTGATGCAAAGCCCTTATATATTGTTGAGACGATCTCACCTCTATCAATTGCGTAATTTATTGCAAACCTTATTTCTCTGAACGCGAATGGATTTATCCCAACGCCTGGGAATGCTCCGAACTCAACTATAGTTTTGTTTGCTTCAGCGTCATACCTAAACGATGACACCATGTCTCTAGTAACTTCCTTTCCTGTCTCAGCCCTTACCTTACTTAAGGCTGCATCAAGGGTTAGTTTACCACTCACTTCATAAATGTATACGGGTGCTGGTTTCAGTATGTAGTCCACTAAGCCTGCTGGAGCAGTGTATACAACTAAGTCCGGCTCCTTAGCTATATCTACTGCGTAAGCTGGAGGAACACCGAATATGTATACATCTATGTCGCCAGCAAGTAAGGCATCCTTTACTTTATCTAAGTCAACTC
>CALKYD010000016.1 GCA_938003605.1 uncultured Sulfolobales archaeon
CTCAAGTGCCCTCCCACCACTCATAGCTATCGATAGCTTCTTCTCGTTAATTAAGTGGTCTTCAACGCTGCACGAAACTATCAATACGTACTTGCTGCTCGCTGGCTCAAGCAGGCTTATTGGAGTGTAGCTTGCTTTAACACCCCTTGAATTCAATGCCTTAGCCAGGGCCGCTGAAGCTGGTTCAAGGAGTTTGCCTGAAGTAACTAGTATCTCCTGCGCCTCCAGGGCTTTAACTACTAAGTCCAAGTACTTTTCGACGAGTTCTTCAGCAATTGCGCTGAATCCTTGGCTAGCTATGGAGCGGAGTCTCTCCCCCCTCCTACCCTCATGAGCCATGCTTAAGCCAGTGTAGTATGCTAGAAGCGTCTCCCAGAGTGATGCCTTTATTTCACTGCCTGCTGCTGGCACAGTCTTCAGCAGTGCATCCCTCATGTAGAGCCTTGTCTTTTCACCCGGCTGAGGAGATACAACCATGACTCTAGCCCCTGTGAGCCTTGATGAATCAGTTAACCTAATTGTAGCAGCTGAGTCCGGCTTAGTGGTGAACAGTAGTATTGTTAGATCGCTTCTATAGGCTACTGCGTAGTACGAGGCTGTGTCAGCATCCATAAGCACTGGCCTTAAGTCAGGCCTTAGAGTGTAGAGAAGCCAGTAGAGGATGCTTGCAGCTGGATAACCCATGTAGCTGTAAGCTAGGAGTAACTCGCCTCCACTGCTCCTCAAATAGTCTATTAGCTCTCCTGAGGAGCTCCTAGCCCACTCCTCAGCCCTACTTACTTCATTTGAAAGCCTTGCTAGACGAGAGCTACTTCCAGTGCTTTGCAACACGAACACTTCCCTGGGTCAGGGGCTTCAGGAAGCCTCTTCACTACTTCCACTAGCAGCTTCCGAGCCTTAGCAGTGTTTTCCTCCATAACTCTAACTACTTCCTCAGCTGTAACGGGCTTCTCAGCCCAGACATCGTAGTCAGTAACCATTGCTACTGTCGTGTAGCACAGCTCTGCCTCACATGCAAGGCTTACTTCAGGCACTAGAGTCATGCCTATTATATCTGCCTTAAATACATCTCTCCACACTCTGCTCTCAGCTTTAGTCGAGAACCTCGGGCCCTCAATGCATATGTATGTCCCTGATGGATGCAGCGCAATATCCTTCACTTCCTTAGCTGCCTCCACTACTACCTCCCTTAAGTGCTGGCAGAATGGCTCAGCCATACTTACGTGGCAGACTGTTCCACCCTCAAAGAAAGTGTATGCTCTAACGCCCTTAGTGAAGTCTATGAATTGATCTGGCAGAACGAAGTCCCCCGGCTTGTAGTCCCACCTCAAGCTCCCAACAGCTGAGAACGACAGCAACCACTTAGCTCCAAGGGATTTGAGTGCCCATATGTTTGCCCTATAGTTTATCCTGTGTGGAGGAATTCTGTGGCCGCGGCCGTGCCTAGGTATGAACGCTAGCTTTCTCCCATAGAGATCTCCTACAATGACTTTATCGCTTGGGTCTCCGTATGGAGTGTACACCTTGTGCTCAGACACGTTGGTTAACTCAGGTATGTTGTATAGGCCGCTTCCCCCAATAACTCCAAGCTCTACTTGAGTTGGAGGCTTGACGAGCATCTCCGGCCACCCCGTTAATCGCCTAGGTATACGTACTTGTCCTGCAATTGATCGTACTTAACGATCTTCTTTTCCTCAAGTACTTTAACTGCACCTCTATAGTATTTCTCGCCTACGTCTATTCCATACCACTCGTGGAACCCATCTATTATCTCGCTGTAGCTCCAGGAGGTCTTTCCACTCTCCTTCCTTGCTTCAGACATCATTCTCTTAATGAATTGATATGTGTCCTCAAGCCTAGTCCACGGGTACTGGAACCAGACCCAGTCCCTTACCTCCATGACGTAGTAGTCCGGCTTTATTTTAGCGACGCTGCTAATCCACTGTAGAGTAGCTATCCTTAGCTCACTGGGCTTCCACTTCTCAGCAACGTAGTCCCTCGCTAGTATGAGGCTGTCGCCTGTATCACATATGTCGTCAACTATTAAGGCCCTTTGATTGCTTAAGTCAACTACGTAAGGGTACTTGATTATCGCTTTCTCAGCCATTTTAGCTGCCTCAGTCCAGTGCTGGCTCTGAATACTGATCAAGTTCTCTATGTCGAGGAAGTCGCATACAAGTCTGGCTGGCACAAATCCTCCGCGCGATAGAGCAATAACTACATCTGGCCTATAGCCGCTTTCAGAAACTATTTGGGCTAACTTACGGGACCAATCAACTATTTCATCCCATGAGACGAGCTTGACGGGAACTCTCGCCAAGGTGTTTCACCACTAAACTTAAAATGATGGGGGGAAATAAGCTTTAATCAAGAAAAGTATAGCATAAAAGCGCGAGAGCATTATAACTAAACACTAGGTTAGCTAAGAGAGTGCGGGGGTGCCCGAGCATGGTCAAAGGGGTCGGGCTGAGGACCCGATGGCGTAGGCCTGCGTGGGTTCAAATCCCACCCCCCGCACTAACTCAGGCTTAGCTTAACTACGCATGGGACTTGAAGCCCCTTGTTTTGAACAATAGGGCTCCCAGCCTTCTCCTATTGCTTCCAGCTAACTTACGTTGTTACTATCTATAGAGCTTTCCTCTACCATAGTCGTGCTTGATGCGAATACCTCTAGTGGCTTGAGGCAGTGCACGTTATTGTGGGAGAACTGCGTAGTTAGATTCTATGTGTTGAAGACAATAAAGATCTTTTGTTAATTCCTACGGCTTACCGCTGGTCTCTATAGTATGAGACTACTTCAATAATTATTCGTATCTTATTAAATTGATTCGAGCTAAGTGTTGAAGCATGAAGTGCTGGAGTAGTGTTGGAAGCAGAGTCAAAGCTGGAGTCTGCGTGGAGTTGGCGTAAAGGTATGTAAAGCCATTGCAGTCAATAGCGATGTAGTAATAGGAAGCTGCTTAAGCTATAGGGAGTTTGGGGAAGCATTAAGGGAGGTAATTGATGGGGAGTTCTGAAGGAGCTGCCAAACAAACGTAGTACTTCGTGAAGAAATAGATCTTTTAGACGCGTTTCGCAATGGCTAATGCAAGGTTAGAGTGGATTGCATTAATAGGGGCTTAGTTAAAATATTGTGTGGGAGAGAGAATGCCTGAAGATAGTGAGAAGACAATAGTTCTCAAAATACCGAGCGACGTTTATGGCAAGCTCTTAGAGAAAAGCAGGAAGTTGGGGTATAGGGAAGTAGGGGACTATGTAGCAGCACTCATAGATAGGGATCTAGGCGAACCCTCCATTAATGAAAGAGTATCCAGGCTTGAGAGCGCCATAGATGAACTGAAGAGGGTGAGTGTTGGAAAGCTAGAGCCTCAATTAATGAGGAGAGTCCAAGACTTAGTGAACCCCGTGGCTGCAGAAGTATCAAAGATCAACTTAAAGCTAGCTGAACTAATTGAGGACGTGGATAGATTGAAGGAGAGAGTTGAGGCAATTGAAAAAACAGTTGAGGAGAGAAAAGCCTATAGGTATGGGTATGAAGCGAGGGAGAAGGCTAGGAAAACAGGTATTGAGAGATTAAGAGAGGAGGGAGTAATTTTTGAAAGCGAATTAAAGGGATTGAGGGATAGAGACAGGTTCTTCTCATACTTGGAGAGGAGTGGGGCGA
>CALKYD010000017.1 GCA_938003605.1 uncultured Sulfolobales archaeon
GCTAGAGCTTGGAAGCTTCTAACTCTATGAGGCTTGAATAACCTTCCCTCAACACAGAACCTACACCAACACGGGCACCCCCTAGACGTTTCAATAATGAAGCCCCTTCCGTAAATAGGCTCATCGCTTAAGCTCTGAATCTGCCTTACCGGATAAAACGCTGCGTCAAGATCTTTGGTCCAGACCCTCCTCACTTCCTCCCCCAATTCTGGAAGATAGAAGCCTCTTGATGGGAGGGATTCCAAAACTTTACTTGGCTCTCCGTGGTTTTCAATTATTGCCTCAATTAATGTAGGTAGGAGAACTTCTACTTCCCCAACTGCAATAGCGTCAACAATATCAGTTAATGGAGCTGGATTACTCATAGGAGTGGGGCCTCCAACTATGAGTAGAGGTCTGCCACGCCTGACGCCTCTTAAGGCTCCTACACCCCCATTGATCAGTATTGAGACAAGCTTTGGATAGTCCAATTCATAGTGGATGCTTCCAATTATGTAGTCAAAGTCCTTGAGGGGGGAACGGGTTTCTAAGCTCCTTGAGTTACCTAACGTAAACCTCTCTGCATAGACCTCAGGGTATGAGTTAGCGATGTAGTATATGGAGTGAATGGCGAGGCTTGAGAGGGATGCACTATACGTACTTGGATAAACGATGGCTACTCTAACCATGCCTTTACGCAACTTCTTTACTACAGTATTTGCCTCCACGACCATATTAATTCTACCCTTATCCCATACACCTACAGCTTATTAAACTATTTCACCAATATAATTCTCGGGGGCCCTGCATGGATAGATTCGATCACTTGCTTAGCCCTACTGCAAAGAAGATCAAGGCTTCTGAAATAAGGGAGCTGCTTAAGATCATTGGGAGGTCAAAGGAAGTAATCAGCTTAGCTGGTGGAATACCTGATCCAAAATACTTCCCCAAGAAAGAGCTGGCTGAAATAGCTAGAGAAGTTATTGAAGACTTCGGGGACCACGCTCTACAGTATAGCGAAACTATGGGAGTTTATGAATGTAGGAAGGCCGTGGCTGAATTCATGTATAGAACTAAGGGGATAAAGGCTGATCCAGATGATATAATAATTACTGCCGGAAGTCAGCAGGCAATAGATATGATCACTAGAGTATTCCTAGTGCCGGGAGACAAAGTTGTTACTGAGTCTCCAACTTACTTAGCTTCACTCGGCCTATTTAGAGCTCAGGGAGCTGATGTAGTTGGCATTAAGCTCGACGACCATGGGATGAAGACAGTTGCTCTAGAGGAGGAATTAAAGAGACTTAAGTCTATAGATGCGTTGCCGAAGTTCATATACGTTATTCCAACAGCTCAGAATCCAAGTGGAGTAACTATGAGTCTTGAAAGAAGGAAGCACTTAATGGAGTTAGCAAGCAAATACGATCTAATAGTTGTAGAAGACGATCCATACAGCTTCTTCCTATTTGACGATAGAGCTGAAGCAACTCCTCTCAAATACTTAGATAAGGAGGATAGAGTCATATACATAAGTACGGCAAGCAAAATCCTTGCTCCAGGAATTAGGATGGGGTGGATTATGCCTCCTAAAGAGCTTGTGAGAAGGCTTGAGCTACTGAAGCAATACATGGATCTGCATAGCCCAACGTTAAATCAATACATATTTGCTAGAGCACTAAATAGAGGCATTGTAGAGAGGCACATTGAAGTAGTGAGGAAAGCCTATAGGGAAAAGAGGGATCACATGATTGCAGGGCTTGAAGAGTACTTCCCCAACTACACTTGGTTTAGTAGGCCTATAGGAGGCTTATTCGTATTCACATACGTATTTAAGGAGGGGTTTGATGCAGGGGCATTGCTTGAAAGAGCTATCAATGAATATAAGGTAGCATACGTACCCGGTAAAGGCTTCCACCCAGATGGTGGAGGAGCTAATAGCATGAGGCTTAACTTCAGTTACCCATCAATAAGTGAGATTTATGAGGGAGTAAGAAGGCTAGCTGAATTAGTTAAGAGAGCTTAATTTTAAAGCAACACTATTGCCCCGCTTCCATTAACTGGGAGAAGGCCTAAAGAGCTCTTAACGTCATCCACCTTAACGACCCTAACGTAGCGACTCAGCTTGCTCCAAATCCCATGTATCTGCCCCACGTGCTTCTCCTCTGGATACGCCTTCACTAAAGTAGCTTCACTTATAGTTTTAAGCTTCATGGAGCTAACGAGGGGGTTTAAGTATATCAATGATCTTTGTGAAGTTACTTTATTGAGAGCTCTAGCTGTGTTTAGTGAAAGAGTATTGTAGAATACTGCTTCAAAACAGCATTTAGCGCTAATTACATCACTAATTACTTCAAGCCCTAAGTCCTTAAACAACTTAGCGGATCTCTTTGAATACGTGAGTACAACTATGTTTGGAGAGCTATCACTGGCTAATAAGGCTAAGGCTAGGGATGCCAGGCCGCCGCCAACTATGAGCAGGGTCTTCCCTACAACGTTTTCATTGACTGCTTTAGCTAGGGCTAAGTGGAACCATGCTGCGTGATATGCTTCAAACTTATTTAAGGAAAACGCTATGGCTTCATCGGGTATTGAAGAGTATTTAGCTAAAAGCCCATCCCTAGTGTAGCCAACGACTTTGTCTCCAGCGATTGGAGAGACAAGCACTACTCTTCCACTTAACTCCTCTCTAGCACCGTAGCCAGCCTCTATTACTCTAGCCACTCCAGTTGAGCCAACTATAGTTGGCCTAATTACTGGTAGGTAGCCGTATGCAACAGCGTTATCAAATCCGCATAAGTGGACTCCAAGGGGTTTAACTAAGTACTCTCCACTGCCATACTTAACTGGGACTTCTCTAACTTCAAGACTCCATCCAGTGGCTACAAGAGCTTCTCCACGCACTTCCTGCAGCCCCTCTAAGCATTAATACTCTCAGGACGTAAATTAGATTATAGGGTTGCTGACTCATGATTGAAAGAGTCGTTCACTGGTTAAGTAAGGAGGCTAGGTATAGGATAGTTGAAGTATTAATGTCTACGCGTAGTGAGAGAGAGTTAGCGAAGGACCTTGGGGTAACTTCTACAGCTATATACAAGTATTTAGAGAGAAAAACTCATCCAAGTGATACTGTTGTTGCAAGAGCGCTGAAAATACTTAATGAATATGAGAGAGAGCGTGTATACAAGTTAGTGGCTGACGACATAGTTTCGGCAATAGAAGAGCTCTTAAATAACGTGCCGCAGGAATTCCCTCAATTAAAGACGTATGTGCTTGATAGGCTTGAATACTTGTTGGAGAAGTCTAAGGAAGGAGCTGACTTGAGTTTAAGGACTTCAACGCAGACCTATCGTTAAAAATGCTTTAAAGCCCTAAATACCGATAGTTTATGCAATGGGCTGCTACACGGTATGGGGGGCAAGCCTATATTAGCTGATGGAAGCTTAGTTGAGGACTATAGCTTGTTGATAAATTACTGGAGGCTAGCTGTGAAGAAGGACAGGGCTCTTATGGAGAAAGCAACTATAAGGGCTGAGGATTTCAGGGCTCTTGAAAGAATAGTAGATCTTTATAGAGGGGAGTCTATAGCGGCTTTAGCCAACTTCCTTAAGCAAATGATGTTGGAGAGAATAGATCCTGGCTTAGCTATAGATGCCTATAGAGAAACATTTGGAATAGAGGTAAGCGTTGAAAAAGCTGTAAATGCTGTAGCTGAAGTACTTGCCCTATGGCTTTTAGAGGCTGGACGGCAGTTAAAAATCATTAACTATAAGAGTTGGAGAAATAGTAGCTAAGTGTGGAAAGTGCATTAAATAAAGTAAACGATGCTTCAATGCATTTGGGTAGGGGAATGATGGAGGGAGCTCTCGGGAGATCTCGATGAGCTTGAAGAGAGGTGAGGTAAACAAGGCCTTCGCTTTAATAAGCCCAAGCCACCTACGCTGGAAGTGATCAAAAGTGGTTACTAATCTGCCTGCTGAGGCGAAAGCAAAGTGGCTTAAAGTCATGGAAGCCCGCAGTATTGAGGAGAAGATAAAGGCGTTGGAGGAATTTCTCTCAAGCGTTCCAAAACATAAGGGCACTGAAAACCTTAGAGAGTGGGCTACTAAAAGGTTGGCTGAGCTAAGGGAGGAAGCAGAGCTTAGGAAAAGGAAGAGAGTCAGTAGAGGGACCTCCTTCTTCATTGAGAAGAGCGGTGACGTACAGGCAGCAGTAATAGGGCCTCCAAACGTTGGGAAAAGCAGTATTGTAGCTGCACTGACTGGTGCAAGAACCAGGATCTCTGATTACCCTGGCTCCACCACTGAGCCCATACCGGGGATGCTGAAGCATAAGGACATATTGATACAGCTAGTAGACACTCCCCCAATAATTCCAGGTTCAACGAGCTCTATGAATAGCCGAGTTATAGGTCTCATTAGAAATGCCGATGCACTAGTACTAGTAGTAGATGTATTAGATGATCCAGTTGATTCAATGCTTAGGCTTAAAGAGCACTTGGAGTCAAGAGGTATACTGATAACTAAACCTAAGGGGAGAGTCATTATTGAGAGGGAGAGAGCTGGAAGGAGTGGAATAAGGTTTGCATTAATGGGTAAGCTAGTTGATTGCACTATGGATGACGTGAGGAAGCTTTTAGAGAGCTATAGGATAAACAATGCCTTAGTCAAAGTATACGGCGAAGTAACTTTAGATGACGTTGAGAACGGCTTATTTGAAAATAGGTCATATAAACCCACCGTAGTGGTTGTAAACAAAGCAGATGTGAGGCCGAACCACGCTGTTGAGAAAGCCAAGGAGATAGGCGATTTACTGACGGGCGTTCCAGTAATAGTTGCTTCAGCTATAAATAGGGAGAACATTGATCGCTTAGGCGAAGAACTTGTGAAAGCCCTTGAATTAATAAGGGTATACACTAAGCAGCCAGGCATGGGGGTTTCCGAAAAACCACTAGTGCTAACAAAGGGTTCCACAGTGAGGGATGTTGCAGTCAAAATACATAGTAGGCTCCTAGAGGGGTTCACGTATGCAAGGATATGGGGTCCATCAGCTAAATACCCTGGGGAGAGAGTGGGGCTTAACCACGTATTAATGGATGGAGATATCGTTGAAATACATTCAAGGAGCTGAGTCAAGTCCAATGAAGTTAAGCGTTCGAAGTGTGCTTCATTGAGGCAATGTTAATAAGTGCGCCCGCGAACTCCTATTATTGAAGCAGTGATGATGGTTGAAAGCGCGGCAACCCCAATGAAGGGTAATGCCGTAAGCCAGGCTTCTGAGCTCACTTACGATCACTTCAACAATCTGCATAAGTAAAGCCTTACTTCTACTCGATAACTTGGGGAATTACTGATGCTTAGTGTAATTATTGAGCTCCTCGCTTTATAAAAGGACAATGTATTCACCAAAAGTTGTGAGGGGATGTAATTGAGTGTGACTGTAGATAAAGTGGAGAAATATCTTGGACAACCCATTAAGGACCCCTACGGGAGAGTTATAGGGACTTTGATAAGCTTTTTCAGCGATAGTGACGGCAATGTAACTGAGCTTGAAGTATGCTTTAACGACTCCACGTTTAAAAAGTTAAGCATTGACATGTTTAAACTAACTTCAGAGGCAGTGCTTTTACTTCCTGCCTGGAGGTATAATGCTGAGACTGTGTGTAGAAGGCTTGAGAAATTGAAGAAGAGGATGCACGCCATAGAAGACCTGTATTCAAAGAAGGAGGTTCCCAGACATGCATACGAAGTATTCAAGAAGAAGATTGATGAGGAGCTAAGTAAAGTGAAGGAGGATGCGAGGAAAGTAAAGGAGGAAATGAGTAGGAGGCTCGCTGACTTAGATGATGAAATGATTGAATTGGAAAGAGCGTTTACTGCAGTCAAGATTAGCTACGTAGCTGGCGAAGTCGGTGAGAAAGCGTATAAAACTGCAGCTGATCAGATAAGGAAGTACATGGAGATAGTTAGTGAGGAAAAGAATGACGTCAAGAAGTACGTTGAGAAAATAGATAGACTTGAGTCAGAGCCTGTTGTACCACCAGTAAAGGCTCCTGAGCCAACTCAAGGCACGCAGCCTGTGCCGGTAGTAGTTGTAAGTGCTTGAGCCTAGTATTACCTAGCTCCGCTTTTTAAACACTCTGCCAATCAAAGGTTACTCACGAGGGATATTGAATGAGTGCTGCTACGTCAACACTGCCTAGCTTCATTAATTGGTTCACGAAAATCTTCAGTATTGGGAGAAGGGATAGGCCTGAGGAACTGGCTAAAATGATAGCAATCCTTGAGGGCATGATTAGCGAACTCGATGTTACAAGGAGGAGAGTGGAGGATAGGCAAAGCTATTTAGTGGGGAAAGCTCGAGACGCTGGCTTAAAGGGCGATAGGGATAGCCAGCAAATATACATGGCTGAGCTTGAGGAAATAGGTAAGTTACTGAGCATAGTCCTCCAAGCCAAGAGGTTCCTGCTCCAAGTAAAGCTAAGGCTTGAAACCGTAGTGGAGATGAGCGATGTACTGAGGACAATACCTGAAGTACTATCAACTCTACAACCACTTAAGCCTATGCTAGCTAGAGTGGCTCCAGACATGGTTGAAAAGATATCCGAATTAGAGAAAATAGCTATAAACATAGTATCGTCAACAGGCTTGCCAAACATATATGGGAAGGCATCAGCCAATAGGGAGGGAGATATAGTTAAGAAGGTGGAGTTAGAGGAGCTAGCGCCGCCTACTAATGTGCCAATGGAAGTCGTAAAAGCGTGGTTAATTGAAGAAGTGAAGAGCCTCAATGGAATAGTGAACTTAGACGTTGTTTCAAAGAAGTACAATATTTCAAAAGAGCAAGTCATACTGGCCCTTAAGGAGTTAGAGCGTGAAGGAAGGATCTTGATTAAAACATAAATAGAGTCTTTTTAGGTGATTAAACCTATGTACGATCCATTGGAGGAGAAGGCTAGATTATATGCTAAAAGAGCTGTTATGGCTGATAGAGCGGGCAACTATGATGAAGCTATAGACAACTATAGGAAGGCCATAGAGTTCTTTCAACACATAGTCAGGCTTAGGACGGATACACCATTTAGAGGCGTTTACATAGATCTTATCAATAAGTACTCGGTGAGAATAAAGCAGTTAGAGAAAATGGCTCAAGCCCTCTCAAGCATGGGAGACCGTGAAGTACAGGTTGTTCAAAGCAGCGACATTAACGTAGAAGTACTTGATTTAGATTCCTCCAATAGACCTAAGGTAACATTCAATGACGTCGTCGGCTTAAGTGAAGTAAAGAAGAGCTTGAAGAGAAGCATTATATACCCGATAAAAGCCCCCAATCTATATGCACTTGGATGGCCAAAGGGAGTACTACTATACGGCCCCCCAGGCTGTGGCAAGACGTTTATAGCTGCAGCACTAGCTAATGAAGCAGGCGCTGTTTTAATAAAAGTGAGTGGAGCAGACATTATGAGTAAGTGGCTTGGTGAAGCTGAGAAAAACGTTGCTAGAGTATTTAGGAAGGCAAGAGAAATAGCTTCTGAAGGAAGGCCAGTAATAGTATTCATAGATGAAGTTGATGGACTGCTTAGGATCTACAGCAGTGAGGTAGGCGGTGAAGCTAGAGTCAAGAATCAGTTTCTCACAGAAATGGACGGTCTCTACGATAAGGG
>CALKYD010000018.1 GCA_938003605.1 uncultured Sulfolobales archaeon
GCCTTTTCACTAGGCTTTAGGAGGGCCAGGCTAATTAGTGAAAGAGGTGTTTTAATTCTTGAGTAGGCGGGGAGCCATAGTAGCTATTGAGGGACTCGATGGAGCTGGTAAAACGACTATAGCTAAGTGGCTTGTGGAGCAACTCAATGGAATGGGTGTTAAAGCCGAGTACACGTATGAGCCCACGGACTCAAGGTTTGTAGAGGCCCTTAAAAGCTACAGCAGCATTAGAACTCCTCAACTAGATGCACTAATCTATGCAGCAGATCGGTTAGTCCATCTATACAGAGTGGTCATTCCACTGATAGACCAAGGCTATGTAGTAGTTATGGATAGGTACTTCTACTCAAGCGTTGCTTACCAGGGAGCTATGGGGATCCCAATAAGTTGGATTATGGAGGTCAACAAGTACGCTATTCCGCCTGACTTAGCTATATACATAGATGTAGACCCTGAGGTAGGGCTCGATAGAGTTAGGTCAAAGAATGCTGCCAGAAGGTTTGAGGAATACGAAAGCTTAAAGCTGCTTAGAGAAGCTAGGAGGATTTACTTAAAATTAGTTGAGGAAGGATTGCTGGTGTACGTCAATGGCATGAGGCCTCTGGAGGAAGTTGAGGCAGAAGTCTTGAGGCACGTGTTAACCTGCCTTGGACTTCCCCTCTTCGCTAAATAGCTCCTTCTTTATCCGCATTATTCTCTCGAGGACTTCCAGCCAGCCTATGATGTCTCTATAGCCTTCATCGACCGAGTATTGTGGGAGTGTTGAAAGGGCGTCTATGACTTTCCCCTCAAGATCTTCTAGTACTTTAAGCACTAGAGCTCTAGAAGCTACCTCCTTGGCTTCCTCATCGCTTTTAACAATGTATACTCTACCGTGCTCAGGACATATCACTTCACCAGTCTTGAGTTTGAACAATGGGAGGTAGCATCCCTCAACAGGACATTTTTGAGCGAGCATTGCTGCCCCTGTCTTTAGTAATTCAGCCATTTTCTTCTCAACAGCCTTCCTGCTTTCAACAGCCATTTTCCCCATCCTTCCTTAATCATAGCTATTCTACTAACTCACTATTATTGTTTACCATTCATGGTGAGCGATTCGTGGAGTTCTTTATGAAAGCTTCTAATAGCACTTAATGAGGTGATCGCTAGTGCTTTAGGAGAGAAGCGGATATTAGGAAGATTTTATGGTTCATAGAAATGTAGTGGGAGGTGGAGTGATCCTGTGGCTGGTGCTCCAAGCCCTTACAGTAATGAGGCTAGAATCAAGCAAGCCATGGTCATGCTGCTCAACATAGTTAATGATGCAAGCGTCCCTAGGAATATACGTAGGGCAGCCACTGAGGCCTTAAATAATTTAAGGGATGAAACGCTGACCCCCGGCGTCCGTGCAGCAAACGCTATTAGTGCTTTAGACATGGTTAGCCAGGATCCAAACATGCCTGTGCACACTAGGATAAGGATATGGAATGTGATAACTCTCTTGGAGACCATTAAGGATTGATGGATGATAATACGTGGCGAATGTAAGAGTTAGGGGAGTAGCTGCTACAGCTATATCAAAGATATTGATTGAGGAAGGCCATAGAGTCGTTCAGGCAAGTAGAGTAGTGCAGTCGAGACTCGGCATACCATTCGATGCATCTCCAGCTGACGTAACTGTAAAGGATGGAGATCCAGGGGAATTAGTTGTAGTAGGCTTTCCAAAGGAAGTGGCTGAAGTAGTCGATAGCTTAGTTAATTCACTAAAGTACGTTTTTGTCTGGATGCCTAAGCTCAACTTACGTTCAGTAGTTGTTGGTAGAGTTGCCGACTCAAAGAATGGGGTATGCGTAATTGAATTGCCGAAGGGGTTGAGGGCTTCGTTAAGCAACTGCTTTAAGAGCCCTGGAGAGCTCATAGTCCTATCAGTAATTAAGCCTGCTGTAAGGCCGTTTGAGGAAGTCATTGTAAGCCGCGAGATCACTGTTACCGGCATCTACGTCTCCCTCACTTATGGAAGCACTAGAGTTAGCTTAAGTGAGCACATAGTTAGTGAGGAGAGGAGAAGAGATCTTTTAGCAATGGCCTTAAAGACCCTTGCAGGTAAAGGACTTGGAGTTAGGTTTAGGAGTAACGCAGCCTATGGAAGCGATAGCGATATCTTAAGTGAATTAACTAGCTTAGAGGAATTACTTAAGAGCGTTGTATCAAGAGCTTGGAGCACTAGGGAACCAGAGATCGTATATGATGGAGAGGGGTTAAGCATATTGGCTTTAAGCAAGCCTTCATATAGTATCCTCGACGAAGTTCGAAGCAACATATGTCCAACAGTTAGAAGACACCATGAGCTGAAGTTCAATAGTAGAGAGTTCTCAAACGCTGTTGATTACGCTGAAGACTTAATTAGTAAAGGCATTGATAGAAGCAGTGTTGAAGAGGAATTGCTAAAGCAAGTAGTTGATAAGACGGTCAGCCTGGGAAGAGTGGAGCTGCATCACGTAAAGCCCAGTGGAGAAGTGTACAGGCTTACTCCAGGCTCAATACTTAAAGTGGGCATTTACGGAGACTACGTAAGGATGATCATTAGGAGAAACCTTAAAGGGGGAGGAGTCTTAAACGGCCTTGGTATTGAGAAGAAGCCCGGGGACTACTGCATTACATTAATTGACTCAAGCAA
>CALKYD010000019.1 GCA_938003605.1 uncultured Sulfolobales archaeon
TTACCCAACTGGTGCTCCACCAGAAGTAGCTGGCGTTAAAATAGACTTAACTCCAATAACTAAGCACGAAGTATTGATGAAACCGGAGAGATATGCGTATCCAGGGTGTGCTATAACTGTTAGAACAAGCTCTCTACTGAGGCTAGCCGACTTCCCATGCTTTATAACTTCAGAGACTGTCACTGCAACTCTAGCTACAAACGCTGTAGCATTCAACCCCAAGCTGGTGTTCTCACCAGCTAGAGTAAGGAAACACTGTGCTGTAACAGCATATATGCCATCTAGATGCAGATACTGCCAGTGGTTTAGAGCTGTCTAAAGAAATTAAATTCACTCCCCTAATCCAAATATTTTTTTAAAAAAACAACTACTCCCTGCTTATCAAGCGGCGAAAGAGTTTTAATAGCTCCCCGTAGTTATTACATAAGTGCAACACTATGCATACGTATGTGATTCGGTTTGACTAAGCAGCATAGAAAGAAGTACTCGTGGGATCCATATACAAGTGATGTGCAGAAGTTCAGCATATACCCACAGGTTAATAAGTATGAGCACGACAACTTAAGGGAGGGCTCCATAATTGAAGTAATTGTGACAGGCTCTGATCCAAAGGGCAACGGCATTGCGCTATATAGAGGCAAAAGAGTTGTTATGAGGGGAGGAAGTGTTGGCTCTAAAGTAAGGGTTAGAGTAACTAAGGTATTGGGGGAGACTATTTATGGAGAAATTACTGGAACTCTCTCTGAAAGTGGCGTAGAGTATTGAATCACTACAAAGAATTTCTTAAGAGGAAGCTTATTAGGAAAGGCTTAGGAAAAAGAGTTGTAGAGGAATTTCTATCGGGAGAGAAGGTATTTAACGTAGACGCACTCGTTATTGCAGAAGAGTTAAGGAAGCTGGGGGCTGAAGTAGTGTATGAGAATGAAGTTGGAGGCATTATCGAAACTCCAACATACGCAATGGTGCTGAGGCTTGGAGACATAGTTGCTCTCTATAGGGCTTCAAGCACTGAGCACTCCATAAGGACTTGTAAAAGCATTAATGATGCTTTAAGGGAGGCAAAAGCATTCATAGGTGAACAATAGAGTCATCACTTTTCCACAAGCCTTGAGAAGGCATTGTAGTTCTAAGGCCTCTGAAACTCACGACGATCTATTGAGGCTGGGGAAACGGCAGTGAATGGCTAGGGAATCACTACTGTTCCAGGATTGCCTCCTCTAATTATCTCGAGCAATGCAGTGGGGTTAGTGTACTTAGTGATGTATATAGTGATGCGCGATCTCTCTGCAATAATGGCGCTGACCTCATCGATTAACTGATACTCTCCCGGCAAGCTCTTAGTCTTGAGGAATTCCTTGAGCTCCTTAAGCTTTACTTCCCTAAGGGGTTTCGCGCTAGTGTCTATAGCTGGGTCGCTGGTGTAAACGTAGTCGACTGTAGTAAAGTACGCTACCGTTGATGACCCAAGAGCTTCTGCTGCTTCAAGGGCTGTAGCTATAGTTGATTGACCGGGCATGATGCCTCCCATAACTGTTATAGGTTTTTGATGGTAAATGGATATAAGCTCCTCAAGGTCCCTGGGTATTACAGTGTTAGAGAGGGGCTGCAGTAAGTGCGCCAGTATGTATGCATTAATTCTAGTTATAAAGATCCCCACTGAGTCAAGTGCGTATAAAGACCTTACTCCAATTCTCTCAGCTAGCTCTATGTAGTTTCTGCAAAGCCTCCCTCCGCCAGTCACTATGACCAACCTACGGCCGCCTTCAACTACCTCCCCGAAGACCCTTATGTATGAGGAGAACAGCTCTCTATCCCCTTCATCAAATAGCTTTCCAGTTAGCTTCACTACAATTACTTCACTCATCTCTATGCCCCAGGAGCTTTGTAGTAAGCAGTAGTTAAGAGTATTAACGGCTTATTTACTTAAGCGACCTGCTACGCTGTTCCTGTAGTCAGCTAACTTATCTGGATAGTCGCTGGCTATAGCGTCAACCCCTCTCTTAACTAGTTCAGCTACTGTAATCAAGTCATTTACAGTCCATGCAACTACCGTGAGGCCCAGCCTATGGGCTAAATCAACTGCTTTCTCAGTCGCCAAGTAGTGCTTTGGCAAAACTATTTCAGCGCCCAGGCTCCTTGCATCAACTATTCTGCCCGGCGGCTTACTGTATATCAGGCCTGTCGCTATCTCTGGCTCCACCTCCTTGACTACTCTGAGGACTTCGTCGAAGAAGCTTATTACTGCAACTTCATTAACTGCTCCCTCCATAGAGACTACCTCTACTACTTTACTAGTGGTATCGGGCTCCTTTACTTCAATCAATAGGTATTTATTGAGCTTCTTCACTAAGCTTACTACTTCACTTAACTCAGCTACTTCCTCCCCCATTACCTTCAAGTTCTCCTTCACCCACTCATAGCTTACATCCCTAGGCCTAATTGATGTGCCTGAAACCCTTGAGAAGTCCTCGTCGTGGAGCAGTATTAGGAATCCATCGCGCGTAGACCTTACATCCACTTCAACTACGTCCGCCCCATTACTATAGGCGTACAGTATGCTTGAAACAGTGTTCTCAGGCTTTACTCCAGCAGCACCACGGTGGCCAACTATTGAGAAAGGCTTTTTACGTAATTCATCAATAATATCCATGGGCTCCCCCCATCAGCTACAATACCCTCCTTAAGTAAAGCCTTTAATTAATTCTATTTCTATAGTAGATGTTTAAATTATGTGAGGCAAGGAGTTCTGAAGTAGTCATTCCATAAATAATTTAACCAATTCCATTAAATATATAATGTAGCAAATGTACTCAATGTAATGTGGTGCAGCAATGTGGAGAGATTTACTTGGGGGATAGAGGGCCTAGATAAGTTTATTGGAGATTCTTTAGCACCAGGTTCTCTAATTGCTATAGCTGGACACCCAGGCGCAGGCA
>CALKYD010000020.1 GCA_938003605.1 uncultured Sulfolobales archaeon
CCAGTAGGATATATGGCTGGGTGAGCAGGGTCTTCTTTAGCTCCTTCAACAGGCTTTAAAACCCCCTTAGTTTCTAAAAAGAGCCTGTCAACTAAGCTCCTGTACTGAGGAGCTCTAGACACGTTTCTAAGGACCTCCTCGTAATTAAGATCCTTTGGCAGCCTCTGGCTATTAGTCCTTGGATAGCTTATCAAGGCATCGAGGTAAAGTGCTTCAGCAATCCTTTGAGTAGCCAGCGGGCTGAACCCATATATTCTTGCAGCCTCGCTCTGCAGATCACTTAAGTTAAATGGGGGAGGAGTAGGAACGCTATGGACTTCCTCCCTGTAATCCACTACTACGAGCTTATTTACAGCCTCTATAGATTTAGCAATGCTGTAAGCCTCCTCCTTACTTTCAATAGATCTACCGCAGTACTCAAGAGTGTAGTTAGAGCCCTCTATCCTTACAGTAACTGAAATAGAGTATTGCGGGATGGGAATGAATAAGTTTCTAGAAGTCACTCTGTCCACAATATACTTAAGTGTTGGAGTCTGAACTCTCCCAGCGCTTAGAGTCATGCTTCTCCCAGCGCCCTCCACTAGGGAATTCATGAGGGCTCTGCTAACGTTAATCCCCCATATCCAGTCCAATTCATGTCTGCAGAGACCTGCTTCAACCATCTCCTTGTCTAATGGCATTAGCTTTGAGAACGCTTCTCTAAGCTCGCGCGGCGTGAGGCTGGAGAACTTGGCTCTAAGAGATCTACTTACGTCCCCGTGGTTCTTTATAATTAAGTAGCCTATGACTGATCCTTCAATGTCGTAGTCACATGCATTAACGTAGTGATCAGCGCCTTTACACACCCTATCTATGAGAGCTATATAGTCTTCAGCGCGCCTAGCCTCCCTCTCAACAATATGTATGGGTTGCCAAGTGTAGTTAAACGTAGGATAGCCTCTATCCATAGTGGTAATGCCGTAGAGATGCCCTGCAGCAGATACGACGTTTATTTCACTCCATTTAGTGCTTATAACCCAGTAGGGGATTCCTTTGTACTTAAGCATTCTTGGCTTGTACTCTTGAAAAACTGCTTCAACGATCTTCCTAGCCGCCTTAGGTTTCTCAGCTATGACCACCACCTTACCGTCAAGATCCCATATGCTCTTGAGCGGGCGCCCATTATTGATACTACCTTCACTTAGAACACCGCCAAGCCTCTGGTTCTCAGCAGTTTTTCCAAGAGTTTTTCCACGCTTCACTATCTCACTAAGCCCACGCACACTCCTTTAAGCTTTCACTCAAGCTTCCTCATTAATATAGAAAAGCAGTACAAAAGCTTATAGCGTTTTCAGAAAATCCATGTTTTAGAGACTCGGAGTTAAGGGCCTTCGATAAGCACTTATATGGGTATTGGAGCAGTTAATGCAAGCAGAGCTCCGTAAGCCAGTAAGATGGCTGAATGCCTGGCCTTCATTAGTGAAGCAGTGTTGGCTGGCCCTGGGTGAGGTCTAAAGCCCATTATAGCCTTTAGAAATAGCAGTATGAATGATGATGAAACGTATATTAGACCGCCATAGCGTCCATTTAAGAAGAGCGTGAGGCCCGCTGTGAAGAGCGTTAGTACAGTTAAGTGCTCTATGAATCTATAAGTCCTCGAGTCTACGAATGCCCTAATTACGTGGCCTCCGTCTAGTTGCCCCACGGGCATTAAGTTAAGGAAAGTTATTACGAACATTATTAGGGAGAAGAAGGCTAGAGGGTGGTATACGAGCACATATCCTTCGCTAATGCCTTTAAACGACTCAAGAATAGATATGGCGAGTGGATAGAACATTATTGGTGAAGCTTCCCCAGAGCTCACGAGCTCCCTAGCTTCATCAATGGATATGTGCTTCGATAAGCCCACCCCTAGAAACCCCATGCATAACGCTGCCATAAACCCCATGAGGGGGCCCATAAGCCCTAGGAGTGCTTGCGACTTCCTGCTCGGAGGCAGGCCCTTCATAAATATCACTGCTCCAAAAGTGCCTATAAATCCCAGCTGAATCGGCGGCGCTGGAATAATGTATGGGCCTGCTACAGGCACTAAGTAGCTCTTAGCTATAAGTAAGTGGCCTACCTCATGAATTAAGAGAGTAACCATAAACATAGCCGTAAACGCCATTGATAGCCACACTAGCGTAGTCGTAGGAATAGGCGCTCTGAGAATCCTATAGTATTCCTGAGTATAACCATACATAGTTAGAAACACTGTTGCAACAGCTGTTGAAGCTAGAGCTATTTGTAAAGCCCTCCTCTCCCTAGGCTCTTCAACGCACGTTGCCCTAATGATATATTCATCGCCGTACTTTAATTGAAATATCATTAAGCCATTCCTACGGCTCTTCACATAGAGTTCCTCGAAGAGTTCATCGTCCACGGGTCTACCTACATACAGATCTAGCATCAGTTTATCTGAAATAACGCGCTCCTCTTTCTTAAGGACTAATACCCCAGCTTTCGAGAGTTCTTCTAATAAACTCCCTGGACTCAGGCACGAGTTCTCCAACTGGCTTGCACTCTCTTCTCCCACTAGGTAACACCCTACAGATAGTTATAGGTAAAACACCTTCATATAGCTCGATTAAAGCTATGATTACTGGATCCTTTTTTATGTCCAGCTTAGATAGGTCTATTAAGGGAGGGGCCCCAAAGCTTAATTGAAGGGCTCTAGCCCCAACTATTCGCGCGATTTCATATTTAGTGAGCCCTCTCAATACGGCTTCAACTACTTTACTCATAATAGCACCTAGTCCATAGCTCCTCCTAGTGTACAAGGAGTGAGTATAAAAAATGTTTTTAAAGACCTCTTCCTCAATTATTTAGCGTTCTTTAAAACTCGAACTTCCCAGGAGTTTCTTCCTCTCTCTCCTTCCCTTTCTCCTTTTCTTTCTCCTTCTCCTTCTTTAAGGGGCTTGCGGCTATTATATCATCGATCTTGAGTAT
>CALKYD010000021.1 GCA_938003605.1 uncultured Sulfolobales archaeon
AGTCGATACCCCAGGCTTCATGCCTGGCATAGATCAAGAGCATGGTGGAATAATTAGGCATGGAGCCAAGATACTTTACTCTTATGCAACAGCGACTGTTCCAAGGATAACTGTAGTCATGAGGAAAGCCTATGGAGGAGCGTACATAGCTATGGGCAGCAGGAGCTTGGGTGCAGACGTAGTCTACGCGTGGCCTATGGCTGAAATAGCTGTAATGGGTCCTGAGGGAGCTGTTAGAGTACTCTATAGAAAGGCCGCGCAGCAGCAGGTGGATCCAGAGAAGTTCCTGCAGGATAAATTAATTGAGTACAGGAGGCTTTTCGCCAATCCATACAGAGCTGCTGAGCTGGGCTACGTGGATGATGTCATAGCTCCAAGGGAGACTAGGAAGAAGATTTATAGAGCTCTAGAAGCCATGTCATCTAAGAAGGAGGAGATCATTCCCAGGAAGCATGGCAACATGCCTTTATGAAGCTTTGGCCTCATGTTGTTTCAGTTTCAACAATATGTCTCCTTTTTTAACTACTTTGCCTGGCTCAGCGTGTACTTCGCTTACTAAACCGTGGACTCCTGACTTCACTTCAATGATCATCTTCATTGACTCCATAGTTGCTACGATCGTTTCAGGCTTAATGAAGTCTCCGACTTTTACTTTTACATCAACTATCCTCCCAGTGAGGGGCGCTCTCACTGCGTTCTTATCTTTAGTAACTTCAGCCAATCCCTCCTTAGCGTTAGGATGTGGTTTAACTAGATGGATTTCTTCACTCACTCTCCTCACTAGCGATAGCATGCCATCGATCAATAGATCTCCTCCCACTCCCTCTACTCTAACGACTTCTCCATTAACTTCAAGAACTACCTGCTTTAGCCTCTCATCGAATTTAAGCACTCTAACTAAGTACTCATCTCCGTCGCTAAGTTTAACTAAGTACTTATCGCTGTCTACTGCAATGCTAACTTCAATTAAGTTCCCTGACGCTGTCTCCACACGGTACCTCCTAACGTGGGACACCGCTCTATCGCCCCGCTATACAGTGAGCAATTGTCGTTATTAAAAGCGTTTAGAAAGGTGCGGCCCCCTCTTTCAAGGCATTCATAAGCTAAGGAGCATGTCTTCAAAAATTCTTTGCCGCCGAGACGTAATCGATGCTTATTGCAACCCACATCTATTTAAGCTCCGTCTGAAAAACTGTTGTCAACGGCGGTGCATTAAAGTGCTGCCTGAGTGGGTAAAGGAGTTAGCTAGAAGAGTTCTCGTTGAAAGCATTAATTATCCAACGTTTCTCGGGGAAAGCTATGGAGAAGTAGTTAACTACTATGCAAGCGTGTTGAAGGAGTTCGGAATCCACGTAACGATACACAAAGTCCCACAGGAGTACGTCCTTAAGAATGCTCCAGCCATAGCACAGCCTAGTAAGCCGAGGTACATACTGCTGGCTAGGTTTGGAAGCGGGGAGAAGGTGCTGCAATTCAACGGCCACTACGACGTAGTCCCGCCTGGAGGAGGTTGGAGCGTTACTGAGCCGTTTAACTCGAAGGAAATTGATGGAAGGATATATGGTAGGGGGGCGACAGATATGAAGGGCGGGATAGCTTCATTTACGGCAGCAATAGCTTACTTAGCTTCCGCAGGGGAGCTAAAGGAGTTAGTCGTTGAGGGAGCCTATGTCCCGGACGAAGAAGTGGGTGGGTTAACAGGCACAGGTTATTTAATAAGTGAGCTGAATTCAAGGCCTGATCTAGCGATTATAGCTGAGCCCAGTGGTTTGGGTAAAGCGTGGATCGGGCATAAGGGCAATGTCTGGCTGGAAGTAGTTGTAAAGGGCAGGCAAGCCCATGGGAGTACTCCATGGCTTGGAGTAAATGCTTTCGAGAAGATGATCTATTTAGCCAAGGAATTCGTTGAAAAGTATAGGCCGTTCCTTGAGGGTAAGAGGAGCAGCTATGAATACGACTTCCCTGAAGCTGGGAGGCCTACTGTAAACATTGGGGGGAAGACTTCGTCTGCCAACGCTATAAACATAGTTCCTGGAGAGGCCTCGTTCAGCATTGATAGGAGGCTCATAGTTGAGGAAGATCCTGAGCAAGTAGTTGAGGAACTTAAGGAGTTCTTGAATAAGGCAGCTGCAGCAACAGGCTCTGAAATAGATGTGAAGCTAGTCAATAAATCAGCTCCAGCACTAACTAATCCAGACACAGCCCTAGTTAGAGAGCTAGTTAAGGCAGTGAGTAGAGTGACTGGAGTAATCCCTAAGCTCATAGTGTGCAGCGGTGGACTAGACTTACACTACTATAGAGAGTTTAAGATAGATGCTGTTGCCTACGGACCTGGAGCTCCTGAAGCCGCTCATGCAGCTGATGAATACATTGAGCTAAGCGATGTGTATAAAGCTACAGAGATATACGTTGAATTCATTAGATCCTTTGGTGGCCGCTGAATTGTTGTAACTCACTACTTTTCCATTCTGTAGTGGTAAGCGTTGTTGCTTAGAGCGCGTTAAGGAATGATGCAATAGTAGGTCTCTCTACGTAGAGCGCTTTACTGCTGCCTCTGAAAGCTCTTCATAAATCCCCAAGGGGATAGCCGTAAAGCATTAACTACTGGATAAAGGTTCTACAGGAATTGGGGCTGAACGAAGTGTGCAGGGAGGAAGTGTTGTTAGATGACGCGCTTACTGAACGGATGGCGTTTATAGCTAGGTTGATTAACTTCCTGGAGGACCTGGCTGACGATGCTTTCTGCAGAGAGATCTATGTAAGTGAGGATGCTTTATTTAGAGAGAGAGCTCCTAGTTCAATAACTATAAATGCAGTAGGCTGTGAATATGATGTTGTTGAAAGCGCTAGGGCCTTCTCTAAGGAGTGGTCCATAAACTCTTTTGTTGAGATAGGTCCTGCAGAAGTTCGATTAAACTCCCTCTACAAATACATTTACGAGCTATACGTAAATTACTTGCATCCACTGATGAAGCGTTACCTGGCTAAGGCACGTGTCCGGGGAGTGGAGTACTGCCT
>CALKYD010000022.1 GCA_938003605.1 uncultured Sulfolobales archaeon
AGCCGGGTCGTCTAGCGGCCAAGGATGCGGGGCTCTGGCCCCCGTGACCGGGGTTCGAATCCCCGCCCGGCTATTGAAGCCGCCGTAGCTCAGCCCGGTGGAGCGCCGGCCTTGTACGGTGAGTAGGATCCGTGGTCGCCCAGGTGAGCCGGTGGACGCGGGTTCAAATCCCGCCGGCGGCTCTTAAGCTGCATTGCCTTACGTCTCTACGGGGGGTTTATGCACTCCCTCAATTCTCTTAGCTTCTTCAACTATGTGTGGAACTGCCTCAATCAATAGGTTTAAGCCTAGCTTAACTGCTTTAGGGGAGCCTGGTAGGACGGCTACAGGGCATAATCCAACTAAGTATAGTTCAGCTCTAGTGAATATGGCCTTAGCTCCCTCGGCTTGGTAAGTCAAGTACCTGAATATTTCACCGAAGCCAGGCATCTTCCTCCAAGAGATCTTTTCAACAACATCTATGCTTAAGTCCCTTGGACTAGGGCCTGTTCCCCCAATAACTATGATTGCGTCAACTGCTCGAGAAAGATCTATTAAAGCCTTCACTAACAGCTTATAGTCATTGGGCAAGACGAGCTTCTCTGCAACTACGTGGCCTAGCTTAGTCAGCCTCTCTACAGCAATTTCGCCGCTCTCATCAATACCCCCTTGATAGTAAATGCTGTCGCTTACTACGACAACAGCCCACTTCATTTAACCACCTTCTATACATCTCCTACGCCGTGGGATTGCAAGCTTTGTATCGTTAAGAAAGCTAATAAGGTTTAAAGAGAGTGAGGTCGTGATGACTAATGAGTGCTCTCTAGGGGAAAGCGGGTGTAGCTATGCAGAAGTTTTGGGGTAAGACAATAAGTGTAAGTGAAGCAGTTGAGCTAGCTGTTAAAACACTTAGGGAATCCATAGAGTTGGGGACAGTTGAAATCCCCATAGATCGCTCGATTAAAATGATTTCTTCAGAAAGCATTAAGTGCTCAATAGATCTACCTCCATACAACAACAGCGCTGTCGATGGGTATGCAGTTAGATCCATTGATACAATTGGTGCATCTCAATTAAACCCTGTTAAGCTTAAGGTAAAGTGCTCTATTGATACAGGAGATCCTCCGGATAAGTGCGGCGTACTGGGGAGTAATGAGGCAGTTGAAGTAGGTACGGGAGCCCCGCTTCCAAGTGGAGCGGATGCAGTCGTAATGTACGAGGACTCATTGAGGATTGGCGAATACGTAGAGGTGTTTAAGCAAGTAGCTCCATTCGAGAACGTTAATAGAGCAGGCGATGACTTTAAGGCAGGTGAAGAAGTCATTAGTAGGGGAACTCAGCTCACAGCATTCCACATAGGCTTGCTGGCGAGCTTAGGCTTAAAGAATGTAAGGGTCTACAGGCCCCTTAAGGCCTTCGTCCTACCGACAGGTAGCGAACTAGTGGAACCCGGTGAACAGCTTCAACCGGGGAAGAGGTATTCTTCAACAGACTACATTGTGGCCTCACTACTTATGGAAGCTGGTTTTATTGAAGTAATTAAGCTAAGCCCTGTCCAAGATCGCGTGGAGGAAGTGAAGGAAGTGCTGTTAAAGGAGTTGGAGAAGGCTGACCTAGCTATAACTATAGGTGGTTCAAGCATTGGCGGCAGGGACGTCGTGTGCAGAGTAATCGATAGCGAGGGCCTATGGATCTTTAGAGGAGTAGCGCTTAGGCCTGGTAGAACGACTAGCCTTGGCTTAATTAATGGAAAGCCAGTGTTCACTCTGAGTGGGAACCCTGTAGCAGCATGGGCTGGGTTTACAGCCATTGTTAAGCCATCTATTTACAGGCTGTATAATTCAAGTCCTCCAGTTGAGCCATGCATTAAGGCAACAGTGAGTGAGAGAATAGTGAACATAGTTGGCTATAGAAGCTATGTAAGAGTAGTGTTGATCGGCAATGGACCTAAGTACTTCGTTAAGCCATACATGATCCATGGAAGCAGCTACTTGTCGAGCGTCATTAAGGCACACGGCTACGTAGTTATTACAGAGGATGTTGAGGGATATGATGTGGGTGAAGAAGTAGTGGTTCAATTGTTTGGGAAAGACCTCCATACATTATTCGAAGCCTTTAATTAATGAGAGCTCTGCAGTACTAGTGTACGTGCAGCTTGCTGGCGGTAAACATGGATCTCGGGGGCATAGTTGTTGCAACTTTAATGGCTTCACCTTCAGGTGCACTTAGTCCCGGACCACTTACTCTAGCTACGCTAGCCGTTGGGTCTAGGAGTGGGTGGAAGGGGGGGCTTCTCATAGCTGTAGGGCACATGGCTATAGAACTCCCCTACGTGCTAGCGTTGTTTCTCTCCATGAACTACGTTGCACACTTACTTAAGGGGTTTTTAGGGGATATTGTAACAGCCCTCGGAGTGCTCGCCATATCGTTTTTTGCAGCAGCTGTCATTAGAGACTCGCTTAAGGGCTTTAGCATCAGAGATCGTGGGGGATCCATTGGGGCAGCCAACCCCTTGGTCGTCGGAGCTTTATTCACTGGCTTAAACGTATACTTCCTGCTGTGGTGGTTGAGCATAGGCCTAGGCCTAGTATCAATGACGAGCAGCATGGGTGTAACAGCCATTGCAGTCATGTACTTAAGCCATGTGTGGATCGACTACATATGGCTTACAACAGTAGCTGAAGCAAGTAGGAGAGGCCTAGGAGTACTGAAGGGTAAAGCATATAGCCTGCTCCTACTGGTACTTGGAGCTCTCTTACTCCTATTTGGAGTAAACATGGCTTTAGCTAGGTTCACTAATGTCTCAATAATTCCCTAGGATCCAATAATTCCTGATGCTCCGAATACTTTAACTAGGAAGTAGAGTTTTCATTAAAGTATGTGCAAACGCATGTGCCTGAGGGAGGTCTTCAGTGTACGCAGTCCCCGACTTACTTGAGGTAAATGCTAAGTCGAGGATTTTCAGGGATAAGAGCAAGCTTTTAATAATCGGTAAATGCATTGAGTTAGAGCACCCAGAAGTACTGAAGGAGTTTACTAACAAAGGCTATGGAGTTCTAGGGCTATGCCCTGAGGCAGTCCATATAAATATGGCGGGGTTTAAGCTTGTCGGAATACTGGCTAGAGGGAGTTTTGAAGAAGTATCAGCTTTAACAGTTGATGGAAGCATGCATTGCATACAGCTGCACTGGATGCTTGAAGAGGTGTTTAAGGCAATGAATCTAGGCGATAGAGTTAAGAGGAGGCACTTCGTCATATATAAAGGGGAGTTAAAGGAAGTCTCGGCAGGAGACGTCAAGATCAGTCGATTCCTATATAAAGTGAGTAACCTAGCTTCAAGGCTTAGTTGTGAAAAAACTATTGGCGTGGTAGATGAAGAAGCTAGCTCCTAGAAATACCTGCTTCAACGAATACATACTTGATTAACTCATCGATCTCCGAGATCTTTGGAAGATCCCCTATGCGTTTAGCTCTAACAACAACTCTGAGCTCATCGCTGCCAACAGTTACCGCATAGCTAGTCTTAACTTTCTCAGCTGCCTTCCTCAACTCCTCGACGACTCTGGGGTTCTTAAAAACAAGATCGCTTATGTCGTGAATAGCCGTTAGTGATATGCCATCAGCGCTTACATCAATTATAAAGTCTTCAACGAATCCCTTCCCTGAAAAAACAAACCACGCCGAGAACTCCTCAAGATCTATTCCCAAGTCCTCAAGCCAGTATCCCCGCGCTTCAAGGGCTTCAAGCAAGTATGCCTCTATGCCTGTTGCAGCAAGCACGCCGAGCTCTATTAAGTCTACGTATGCTCCAGCCACCTTATCTAAGCCGCTTAGGTCTTCGTAATTGTGTCTCTCCAAGTACTCAACTACGCTCTCAAGATCGTAATTGAGGAACTCCTCGACTACTCTTTTAATAAGCTCTTCAATGTTAACGCCATATTTACCCAATATCCTTCTTGCTTTAGAAATAGTTTCACTGTCTAATTCAATTGTTATGTTGCTCAACTTTCAGCACCTGCCTAGGTTATTAATCAAAGCTAATTTAAGGATTTGCTCCTAGGGCAACTCCCATTAATTCATGAAGGAGCCTATGTCCTCTGGCGCTCTATATCCTGGAGCGCTATTAATGATCTCTATTATGTTCGGGCTCCTCAAACTCTCTATGAACTTCCCCACCTCCCTTTTCTCTAACGACTCTCTGCTGACTAGGAAGTCGTATTGCTCCCAAGTAAGTGGTAGGAACTCTAGCCCGTATTGTCTAGCTACATACTCTACAGCTATCCCTACGTCAGCTCTACCATGTTTTACTGCTAGAGCTACTGCTGTGTGGGACTTGACTTCATAGCTGTAGCCCCTAATGGATTTAGCTAGCTCCTTTAATTCTAAGCCCATTTCCCTAGCTAACTTCCCTAACTCAAGGTCTAGGTATACTCTTACTCCAGCTCCACGGGGTCTATTGACTATGACTACGTCGCTTCTAACGAAGTCCCTAACGCTCTTGATATTCTTTGGATTGCCCTTACTGAGTACAAGCCCTATCCTACGGTCAAAGCCTCTAACTAAGACTGCTTTCTCTAAAACTCCGTACTTTCGTAGGAAGGCCACATTGTATGTGAGAGTCTCTTCATCAAGTAAGTGAGTTGGAGCTATGTCGGCTTCACCGTTCCTTACTGCAAGCCACCCCCCAGTGCTTCCAACTGATAGCACTCTAGATACGTGGGCTAAGCCCATTGCTGATAGAAGTCTGTGCAGTATTGGGTCATTGCTTCCAACGATGTTGATTAGTGGAATCCTGCTCCTTTCATGGAATAACCTCACTACGACTTCATCTCCTTCAACAACTATGTCCTTCTCTGAATCGAGCAAGGCATAGCCATCGCAAATAGCTAGCGGGGATAAGTCCCCGCTCCTGGAGTGAGCTGGTAAAGCAATGTACCCCCCTCCCCTATTAATTAGTAGAACTGGGTAGAACCAGACTATCCCAAGAGGCTTCCTAATCCTATAGTTGATCCTTGCTTTAACTTCTTGAATTACTTCGCTTCTTAAACCAGCCATCCTCGCGATCAATGGCTTAACGACCTCGTTAAAGACAATGAAGCATGAGAGGGGGAATCCTGGAAGCCCTATGAGTAGCTTTCCTCTAGATACAGCTATAACGGTAGGCTTACCCGGCTTTACCTTCAATCCATGGATAATTATTTCTCCAAGGCTTTCGAAAACTCTGTACACTAAGTCCCCTAGGCCTGCTGAAGTGCCGCCGCTAGTGATAACTACATCGTATTCATCGAGGGCTTTGCTGACTGCATCCATGATTGCGCTATAGTTGTCTGGCAGGAGGCCGAGGAACTCTGCTTCAACACCCATGTTGATTAGGGATGAAGCGATCAAGTGTCCGTCCACATCGTATACCGTTCCATCAGTTAGCTCCTCCCACGGCTCAACGACTTCCCTACCTGTTGAAAACACTGCTGCCTTCACTTTCCTATAGACTTTAACTCTCCACATTCCTAGGCCTGCTAGCAGAGCTATTTCCCTAGGAGTGATCACTGTGCCTTCAACTAGGACTAGGTCTCCTAAACTAATGTCGCTGCCTGCTGTAACTACGTTTTCCCCTGGCACAACGCTTCTGTAAACAGTTACTTCACTGCCGCTCTTCCTCGCGTACTCCTCCATTACTACTCCTGTTGCTCCACGGGGAATCATTGAGCCAGTCGCTACTTCGACGGCTTCCCCCGCCATGACTTCAATCACTGGCTTCTCGCCTGCTTCCACTCCACCAATTAAG
>CALKYD010000023.1 GCA_938003605.1 uncultured Sulfolobales archaeon
AGTGGAGGTACAGGCCATAGACGCCCCTCCTCTTGACTCAAAAACACGCCTCTATGAATGGACTAAGCGCATTCTCAAGGCATATAATCTAAGGCCTAGGGAATCGATAGGCCAATCCTTCCTCATAAATCCTAAGGTAGCACACGACTTTACGGCGGAGTTAATGACTCATGGAGTTAAGCCAGGGGAACTCATATGCGAAGTCGGCTCAGGTCTGGGAGTAATTACGTACGCTTTACTCAGCAAAAAGTACAGGGTTTTAGCAATAGAGTTAGATGAGAAGTTAGCTGAATTAACTGGCTTAGTGACTGCGGGTAATCCAAGAGTCCTTGTAGTTAATGCAGACGCCCTTGACTTAAAGTACTTGTGTAGAGTTGTTGTTTCAAACGCCCCATACTACATTTCATCGGATTTACTAACTAAGATAGCTAGAGAGAGCTCTGTGGAGCTAGCGTTAATAGTCCTGCAGAAGGAAGTCGTAGACAGAGTTTGCGCTAAGCCAAGCACTAAAGAGTATGGGAGGCTGAGCATAATGGTGCAACTGCTCTTCGAAGCTAAGCCAGGAGCACTCTATAGCCCCAGCAACTTCTACCCTAAGCCTAAAGTCTTTTCCAGAATGCTTGTATTGAAGAGGAAGAATCCTTACACTAGCATACATAGGAGGATTGAAGAACTAACTAGAGAGCTATTTAATGAGAGGAGGAAGAAGGCAGTTAAAGTTATTGAGAGAAAGCTGGGTTTAAAGAAGGATGAAGTGGAGTCCCTTGGATTAAGTAGTGAAGTAAGGGTATATCAGTTGCCGCCACAAGCGTTTATCGAGCTAGCTAAGCTGGTGGAAGTTCGTGAAGCGCCTGCCCTTAATAAATGACTTATCCATCACTGTACTTAATGGAGTCTACGAGCCATCCAATGACACGTGGCTTCTTGCAAAACTCCTTGACCCTAAACTGCTGGAGGATTCAACAGTCATAGATACATGCACGGGCTCAGGAGTTTTAGGCATATATGCCCACGTAATTGGCCGCCCTAGGAGAGTGATCTTGATAGATTTAAGTGACGATGCTGTGGGAAACGCTAAGTACAATGTTGACAGCCTTAAACTGTGCTCAGCAATAGTCCTGCAGTGCAGCACCACTGAGTGCATTAGGTCTTCCTCAGCCGACGTAGTGATAGCCAATCCTCCATACCTTCCCCAAGATGGTTTTCCACTAGATGAATCCGTTATAGGCGGTGTCAGTGGATGTGAAGTGCTGCTATCAATTATAGATGATGCAAGGAGGGTTTTGAGAAGCCGTGGATTAATTTACGTAGTGTTCTCATCTCTCTCAAATCCTGAGAGAGTATTTAACGAACTACTTGCGAAGGGCTTTAAAGTTTTAAGGATTGAGAGAGAACCATTCTTTTACGAAGAACTAATAGCCGTTGAGGCCGTGAAGGAGAGTTGAGGATTAGAGTAGTCTTGGTGGAACCTGAAGGAGCTATTAATGTAGGTTTTACTGCAAGGCTATGCATGAACTTCGGTGTAGATGAATTATTCCTAGTGAATCCTAGGGCAAGCATTGTGGAAGCCGTTAGCTATGCTGCAAAAGCAGTAGATCTTTTAATGAATGCAAAAGTTGTCGGCGACTTAAGCGAGGCCCTAAGTGGAGTAAGTGTATCAGCTTCAACTACTGGCATAGGGTATTCTAAGGGTGATTACTTGAGGCAGTCCATTGAGTTAAGGAAGTTTGTTGAAGTACTTAAGAGGAGGCCCGTGGACTCCATAGCTATATTGTTTGGCAGAGAGAGCACTGGCTTAACTAGGGAGGAGATATCGATGACTGACTTTGTAATAACTATACCAGCCCACCCAAACTACCCAATTCTAAACCTAAGCCACTCTGTAGGAATAGTGCTCTATGAGCTCTACACATCCCTTGGCGGAGCGTACTCAAACATACCTCCCAGAGCCTCTGGAGAAAAGATCGGGTTAATCCATAGATTAATAGATGAAGTCGCTGCCTCCATTAGAGTAAGCGAGGAGAAAGCCCTGC
This sequence comes from uncultured Sulfolobales archaeon, assembly GCA_938003605.1. The sequence continues at coordinate 2,034 of CALKYD010000023.1, forward strand.
GGATAAAGAGATCGTTGAAAGCAGTGGTGACCAGGGGCATGCCGAGCGAGTATGAAGCTAATCAAATAGCGTACTTCCTTAGAAAGATCTTGAGGAGAATGGGCGGAGAACACTAACCATATTACTAAGCACTAGCTCAATACTGTTGGAAGACTCCATCAACTCCACTTATTCAAGGCAGGGCTATGCGGCTAAAGACTTATTAGACCTGGCTTAATAATAGCAATGAGGGGCCCGTCGTCTAGCCTGGTTTGGACGCCGCCCTCACACGGCGGAGGCCCTGGGTTCAAATCCCAGCGGGCCCATAAGCAATTGCTTCGCTCAAGGCTCCTGTAAGTAAGTCCTCGATCTTGCATTACAAATTAGAAGTCCACGTAGTACTGCTAACTAAGTCCGCGGAGATGAAGTAAACTTTGAGAGCTATTTCTACTACTTAATTAATGTAGCTCGTAATTAGCATTGCAGCTTGTGGGGACTCATGTCTTTAGCTCATTGAGAGTTAAGACAGGAATGCGTATTGAGAGGTCACTGTACTTTACAGCTTACTTATATGGCTTGTTCTAAAAGAGGTAAGGCTATGCATGAACTTAGTTCTCTTACCACACAATCTCTATGTTCAGCTTTTTGCAACATGTATTAAATCTAC
>CALKYD010000024.1 GCA_938003605.1 uncultured Sulfolobales archaeon
CCCGGGTAGCGTAGCTAGCTATACAGTAGTTGACTTCAGCAGGGAGACTAAGGTTAACTCACTTGGAATGGTTTCAAAAGCTAAGAACACTCCATACGATGGAATGGTATTTAAAGGCTCAATAGTTGCGACAGTGGTTCGGGGAAGAGCTGTATACATGGATGGCGAATTCATTGAAGGAGTTAAACCATTGCCTTTAACGGAGGTGGCGAAAGCAAATGCGTCTTAGAGTTAGCGTAGCTGGTTTATCGCTGAAGCATCCAGTGATGAATGCAAGCGGTATTTTAGGTAGTTCGCCTGAGCACATAGACATACTTGTGAACTACAATGTGTCAGCAGTTGTCACTAAAACAATGACTCTTCAGCCGCGGGAGGGCTATGAAACCCCCATAATCGTTGAGCTCCCGAATGGAGGAGTATTGAATGCTGTTGGACTGGCAAACCCAGGTGTAGAAGCCGTAAAGCCCCTGGTCTCTAGAGCTAGAGAACTGAATGTTCCATTAATTGCAAGCATTGGGGGGAGGAGCGAGGATGAATTCATTAATGCAGCTATAGCTGTAGATGAAGCCGGCGTAGACGCTATTGAGCTAAACCTCAGCTGCCCTCATGCAAAGGGGTACGGCATAGAGATAGGCGTTGATCCTTACAACGTTTACTCAGTGACAAAGAGCGTGGCTTCCATTACTGCAAAGCCTGTGATAGCTAAGCTAGGCTTAAGCGACTCAATAGTTAAGTCTTGTGAGAAAGCTCTTAGCGCTGGAGCTAAAGCACTTACGTTAATAAACACTGTTAAGGCCATGTTCATAGACGTCTATTCAGCTAAGCCCGTTCTCTCAAACATTTTTGGAGGACTATCAGGGCCTCCAATACATCCAATAGCTGTAAGAGTAGTGTACGAAGTATACAGAGAGCTTAAGCCAGAGATCATTGGTTGCGGAGGAGTGAGCAGGTGGAGTGATGCAGCAGAACTGATTTTAGCTGGAGCTAAGGCTATTCAAGTAGGTACAGCATTGATGAATGGAGGAGGAGCGATTACCCATATATTAAAGGGATTAGAGGAGTGGCTTGAAGTAATGGGCTTAAAAGACATTGAGGAAGCCCTTGGACTAGCTCAGGTGTAAGTGCAGTGAGAATAGCTATACTCGGCGTTAGTCCAGCAACCAGAGTTCTCCTAAATGCTTTAGCTAGCGATGGAGTTGACTTTGAAGAACTAACTTACGCAGCTCCCTTAATCCCCGGTGGAGTCGATCATTTAAGCGAGGAATTCTTGGAGGAACTCATTAAGGAATCAGATCTAGTAATATCTTCCCTGCCCAGGGACCTCAGCCGCAGAGCATTCGTCATTAGCAGAAAGTTGTGCAAGAACTTCATTAGTACAGTGCAAGTAATTGAAGGCTTCAGCGAGTGGAGATCTAATGAGTGCAGCTCAGTGTTCATACCGTGCTTAAGCGTTGTTCCAGGCTTAAGCAACATTATTGCTGGAAGAGTGCTTTCACTGGTGGAGGAATTGTTTGAGTTAAACATGTACTTCGGGGGATTACCCAAACCCTCGGAGAGGACTGAGTGCAATGCAGTAGTAGGCTCCATTGAGGAACTCTTAAGCGAGTGCTTGACTAAGGCTAGGGCGTTAATTAATGGAGTGCCAATAGATCTAGATCCATTGAGCGACGCGAGCCCTATAGAGATCCCGGGGACAGGATCTATGTGGGCAGTGCGCGTAGATAGGCTTGGAACACTAATGTATGGCGTGGGAAACGTTGCTAGAAATGCGTCCATAAGTACCTTTAGGTTAATGTGCTCTAATGCTGTAGAGAGCTTGAGGAAGATTAGGGAGCTATTGTCTGTAAAGCCGGGCGACCTAAGGCTCCTCCCTAAAGAGCTAGGGGCGGGGTCAGTGAAGTTCATAGGCATAGATCATGAGTTCCTGCTCTACGTAAAGTCGAGGGGCGTTATTAATGGAGCAGTAAAGGAAATTAAGTACTTTATAAAAGCTTCATATGACTACTTAAACAAATCCCCTGCCTCCCATCGCTTAGAGGGATTGACTCTATACGCCGTTATAAGAGCTCTCCTCGTAAACAGGCTGTGGAGTGTGAGAGGAATAGTATTGCCAGAGTTCATCGGCATGAATGAGGGCTTGTTCACCTACATTTTAGCTAAGCTAGCGGAGAAGGGCATTGAAGTGAGAGTGCTGTGACTTGCTTCTCGGCCACTTACTTACGTTCCACACGTTCTTCTTTCAGAAAGCCTAGGGCCTTGAAACACTCCATATAATGTGGGGCTTGAGTGAGAGTAGCTTTAAGCAAGGTCCTGCTCTACGTGAACTCGTAATAGCTTTTAAGTAATGGCAGTATTTCACTAAGTCTTTCCACAACTACGCTAGCTCCAGCTTCAAGCAGCTCTTCCTTAAGTAATGGGCCTGTTGAAATGCCTATGAATGTTACTCTAGCTTCTATAGCCGCCGAAAGATCTATTAAAGTGTCTCCAACCATTACTGCTAAATCCTCATTTACGTTAAACTTATTGAGGCAGGCGATAACATGGTCTTTAAAGGGCTTGGGCCTTCCAGGAGAATCGCGTGCGTAAATAGCGTCTATGTAATTCAATAAACCCTCCTTTCTTAGAATAGCTTTAGCTACCTTTAGTGATTGAAGAGTTACTACACATGTCTTCACATTAAGGTCCTTGAGTTCCTTAATGAACTCAATGCAGTCAGGCATGCATTTAGTGTATGGAATAGCCTTCTCCTCATATTCTTCAATTACGTTAGAGGCTCTGTAAATTAGTGAGTTGACTCTATCCCCTAAATGCTCTGCGAAGACGGGGTCTCTGTACATTGAAATGAATAGTTCATATGGATCACTGTACTTTACGGTAATCTTTGGGTGGATGCCGGCGCTTATGCATAGTTCAGCTATGCGTCTCCTCATATCCCTCAAGTATGTGCCGATGAAACTTATGTCAACTATAGTTCCATCAAGGTCTAGTAAGACGATTTCCGCCTTCATGCATCGTCAACTCCATTAATTGGCGCAGTAGGTGAGTCTATAGAGCTCTAGAAGTAATAAGCTTAAGGTGCAGCACGCTGTTGGAGCTTCGCTATTTGAATACCTCCTCAGATTTCTTCGTAGGCTCAGCTCATTAGTTAAGGAAAAGTTTTAGAACTCTCACTTCATTAACAGTAACACAGGTGTTAAGCGAATGAGCGATGGCTTGTTTAATCCAAGCAGCGTTGCAGTAGTGGGGGCCTCTAGAGAGCCTACTAAAGTCGGCTATACATTGCTTAAAAATATCATTAGCAGTGGATATGGTGGAAAAGTATACCCAGTTAATCCTAAGGCAGATGAAGTCTTGGGCCTCAAGTGCTATAAGTCAGTAAGTGAAGTGCCTGGTGAAGTT
>CALKYD010000025.1 GCA_938003605.1 uncultured Sulfolobales archaeon
TACTGGCGTTCAGCATATTTAAGAAGAAGTCTTAAGGCAGCTGTCTCTATAAGCTAAACCAAAACTTTTTCTCCAACTCATTCTTTCCTCCAATTCCTTCCCCACAGTACAATGGTCGCGTGGACTGTGCTCTAAAGTACGGTGAGTTCCTTTAACTTTAAAAACTAGTTGAATTACCCTTAGAGGAGGGTGGTTGCTGTTGGGTGGAAGGCAGAGGACCACTATATTCATGGTGAAGGAGAGGAGGGCTTCAGCAGGCAGTGGAGAGAGCGTAGAAAGGGAGAGGAAGAAGACTCAGAAGAAGCAGTAGCTCTAGAGGGTTTATTTAAGAGATGTAGGAAGTTATTGGTTTACATACCTGACTCTATTCTATCCAATGTAGGGGACTTGAGGAGGAAGTCGATTAAGTTCCACGAAATACTTAGGACTTCATGTATTTTCAGAGTTGATGAACTAGTGGTTTTCAGAGACCCACTGTATAAGGGGGATTTAGGGAGGGATAGGGAGCTAATGAAGAGACTCCACGAATACTTCACTACACCCCCCTACTTGAGGAGGAGGCTCGTGCCCATAGATCCGTTGCTTAAACACGTTGGGGAATTACACCCAATTAGGCTAGCAGTCTTCAACGTTAGTAGAAGCGTTAGAGGGCAAGAGTATAGAGTTGGACTAGTTAAATCAGTTAGGGGGTTGAAGAACATTAAGGTAAGCATAGGGTTGAGCAGGGATGTTGAAGCTGAGTGCATTGATGAATGCCCCAAGCCAGGCGAATTAGTTGTCGTTAAAGTGGAGTCCGCGAACCCGCTGAAGATAACTTGCAGCAGGAGCTACAGCAAGGTATACACGGGCCCTGCACTCAGGTTCGCTGACAACATTGCTGAGGAAGCTGAAGCCCTCAAGGAGAAGTGCTGTATCATAGCTACGAGCAGAGTTGGCAGAGAACTATCCCTGGACTACTTACATGGGCTGAGGAAGGAGCTGTTGTCAAAGAAATGCATTGCAGTACTGTTCGGCTCACCGTACAGGGGGCTATACGCAATGTTTGAGTCACTCAATAAGAGCCTCGATGAATTCGTTGACGCTGTGCTAAATACGCTGCCTAGGCAGGGAACTGTGAGCGTTAGAAGTGAGGAGGCCCTGCACTCCACGTTAACGATTATAAACTTGTTAGTTGATTAGAGCTTAATAATCCCACAGCAGTTTAGACAACGAGTGCTTAGGTGCATCGTATGGGGCATAGAAAGAAGGAAGCGCCAAGACGTGGAAGCCTAGGGCTTAGGCCGAGGAAGAGAGCTGCAAGAATAATTCCAAGAGTGAGGAGCTGGCCTGAAGTAAGCTTGCCTAAGCCAGTGCTACTCGGCTTCATAGGCTATAAGGCAGGCATGACTCACGCAATAATTGTTGACGACAGGCCTAACTCAATGACTTATGGGAGGGAAGTCTTCGCTCCACTAACTGTGGTTGAGACTCCCCCAATGATCATCCTTGCAGTGAGAAGCTATGCAGTAAATCAAGGAGCATTAGTGACTGTTGGAGAAGTGTGGAGAAGCCCCATAGAGTCCCTAGCCAAGTTAGCTGAAGAGTACAGCGAGAGGACTTCAGTCAACAGAGATGCAGTTGAAATAGTTAGGGGGTACTTAAAGGGTTTGAGGAAGAAGCTCCCAAGCCTAGTCAAGGAGGAGGCCGGGGGGAAGTATGGATACAAGTTCATTGAAGGCGATTGGGAGAAGGGGCTTGAACAGCTTCTGTCAATGAATACAGATGATCTAAGGGTCGTGGCTTCAACAATACCGATCCTTACTGGCGTAGGAAAGAAGGTTCCTGACATACTTGAAGTGAGGATCGGGGGAGGCTCAATCAATGATAGAGCTAAGTACGCTAGGGAGATCATTGGGGGCTACGTAACTGCCAGAGATACATTGCTGTACACTAAGTACGTTGATGTAATAGCCGTCACTAAGGGGAAGGGCTTTCAGGGAGTGATTAAGAGATTTGGAGTAAAGGAGCTTCCAAGATGGCATAAGCATAGGAAGGGGAGTAGGAAGGTTGCTGCTAGAAGCCCAGGCATGGGGACCATAAGCCCCGTTCCCCAAGCAGGTCAAACAGGCTTCCACAGGAGGACGGAGTACAATAAGAGGATTGTAGCTATTGGAGACAACGGGCTTGAAGTAACTCCATCCGGGGGGTTCCCTGGCTATGGATTGGTTAAAACGCAGTACGTAGTTCTCTACGGGACTACGCCTGGCCTAAGAAAGAGGCAGCTCGTTCTCAGGTATCCGGTAAGGCCTCCAGAGTGGATTCCTGAGGAATACCCAAGGATAGTTTACTTAAGTCTTACAAGCAAGGTGAGTAGTTGAAGGTGTTCAACGTGGTGTGGACTATAGTTGAGCCACTTAAGCTTGAGTTAAAGAAAGCCCCGTTGTACGGCCTGAATGGAGGCATAGTCAGTGAAGTGGAGTTGCCGAAGGTATTCTCACTATTCGTTAGGAAGGATGTCGTTAGAAGAGCTTTCCACGCAGCTTTCACTGGAGGGCTTCAGCCTAAGGGCAGGAATCCATTGGCAGGCAAGAGGACTAGCGCTAGAAGCTGGGGTGTAGGGCGTGGATTGGCGAGAGTCCCAAGAATACCTACTGGTAGAGCTGCATTCATTTCATTTGCTAGAGGAGGCCACGCAGCCTTCCCTCCAACAACTATGGAGAGAGTTTGGGAAGACATAAATAGGAGGGAGATGGCTAAAGCAATTGCATCAGCGTTAGCTGCAACAAGCATTGTTGAATTAGTTAGGGAGAGGGGGCATGAGTTCTCCCTAAGCAGCCTTCCAGTAGTCGTTGTCGACGATGTTGAGGAAAAGATCTCTAGGGCTAGCGAGGCAAAGGATTTCTTAAAGAAGCTCGGCTTGTGGAGTGATGTAGTTAGGGCTCAGGAAGGCATTAGAGTAAGATCCGGCAGGGGGAAGATGAGGGGCAGGAGATATGTTGAGCCAAAGAGCCTGCTGTTCATATTGAACAACCATAGGAGCAGCTTCGGCAACTCTGTGAGAAACCTTCCTGGAGTAGATGTAGTTACGCCGAGCAGCCTCAGCATACTGCACCTAGCCCCAGGAGGTGTTCCAGGGAGACTAACAGTCTTATCCCATGGCGCGCTTAAGGCTCTTGGAGATAAATATAGGGTGGTGTCGATATATGAGTGAACTATATAAGGTCATCGTTAAACCAATTCAGTCAGAGAAAGCTCTCAGCTTAATTGAAAAGCAGAACACCATAGTCTTCATAGTTGATAGAATGGCTGGGAAGCACGACGTGAGGAGAGCTGTTGAAGAAATATTTGAAGTCAAAGTAGATGAAGTGAGAACAGTTATTACTCCGAGGGGTTTAAAGAAGGCTTACGTAAGGCTATCGCCTGAATATAAGGCTTCAGAGCTGGCTACTAGGCTGGGAATGCTTTAAGGTGATGTAGCTGTGGGTAAAAGACTGCTTGTTCAAAGAGCTGGGAGAGGTACATCAGTATTTAAAAGCCCAAGCCACTTGAAGGTTGGGCAAGCCAGGTATCCACAGCTAGACCCTATGGTCAACCTCAATGGAAGGATAGCTGAGTTAATACATGACCCTGGGAGATGGGTTCCCCTAGCTAAAATAGTCCTAGAGAACGGCGTTGAATTCCTCGCGCCAGCAGTTGAAGGAATGTACGTGGGTCAAGTAGTGCAATTAGGTCCTCAAGCCAGCGTAAGTAATGGAAACATCCTTCCACTCGGCTCAATACCTGAGGGAACTCAAGTAGCTAATGTAGAGCTTAGGCCAGGCGATGGAGGTAAGTTAGCTAGATCGAGTGGTGCATACGCATTAGTTATTGGTAGGACGGGGGGCAAGACTATAGTTAGGCTTCCAAGCGGTAGAGCAAAGGAGATTTTAAACAACTGTAGAGCGATGATAGGAGTCATAGCTGGTGGCGGAAGGATTGAGAAGCCACTGCTTAAAGCAGGCGCTTCATACTATAAGTGGAGAGTAAAGGCTAGAAAGTGGCCTAGGGTAAGGGGAGTAGCAATGAATGCCGTAAGCCATCCACATGGTGGAGGAAGCCACCAGAGCGTGTCATCCTCATCAACAGTGTCAAGGAATGCACCGCCTGGAGCTAAGGTGGGCCACATAGCTGCGCGCAGAGCTGGGAGAAGGAAGGGATAAAGGACCTTAGAGCTCAAGTCATTAAACCTCCTTACTTAACATGGCAAGCAACATCCCTTGATCTAAAGGCGTTCTTTTCATTAATCAATGCAATGTTCATGTAGGCCTCCAAGCTAAGACGGTATTATTAATTAAATAATGTTTAATGCACAATTAAACATATTTAACCAACATCCATGTATTCATTATACAAAGTTGAGCAAAGGTTTATAATTCATCAACGTATATAACCACAGTGAAGGGGATGGATCATGGCAAAGTGCCCGAAGTGTGGAGCTGAAATAGCAAAGCCTATAAAGACCTGGACTCTAGCGCCAAAGGGTAGGAAGGGCGTTGAAATAGGCCTATTTAAGTGCCCCAACGGCCACTACTTCAGAGCTAAAGTTGCTTAACGTAGAGCAGCAGGCTTATCTAAACTCAACTTTTTTAATACCTCTGCATTCTCCATGCAGTGGAGTTCAGCCATGCTTCTTTCCTTAAGCCTTATAAGCAGTGCTCCTCCTACCTACACTGGAGGGTAAATGCTTGTGGAGAAAGATCCTGTGGTTGAGAAGGTTAAGGAGATCTACGGCCAGGTAGTAGAATCCTTTAACCCTATTAGGAGCCCCGAGTTAATGGTGAAGGCCCTTAGGGATAAGTACAAGTTGTTAGTTAAGAGCAATGTTGTATACTTAACTATAGCTGCATTCATGAATAACAAGCCCGTTCTATACGAGGGCCCTCCTGGCACAGGTAAAACCGAGGTTGGTGAAGCCATACTCAGCCTGTGGGCCGGTAAGAAGGCCTTTGTACTGCCGTGCAGCGAGAGCTACGATGAGTATAGAGTCATAGGGGACTTCCATCCGCTGATAGCTATGAGCAAGGGATTCAATGAGGAGAGCTTCATTCCGAGGCCGCTTTTAGCTGCTTTAATACTCGATGCAGGAGTATTGATTGACGACATTAGGAGGAGCAGTGAAGAGTTCCAAAACATGTTGCTGGACATAATTGATAAGAGAAGAATCATTATACCTGAGCTTAAGAGAGTCTACAGGCAGGAGGGCAGCGGCTTTCAAGTAATATTCACAAGTAATCCAGAGGACATTGCCCAAAGAGAGTTAAGCGATGCATTCCTCAGAAGAGTCGTCAGAATAAAGTTCAACTACCCAGATCCTGGGGAGGAAGAGGAGATAGTTAGGCTGAGGCTTGGGGAGGACTACGAGCTCATTCCTAGGGAGCATGTTTCAAGAGCCCTCAGCGTAGTGCAGTACTTGAGGAAGAAAGCACTGTATAAGCCGGGTACGTCAGACACAGTCTCTTGGCTAGCTCTATCAATTAAGATAGCTAAGAGCAGGGAGTCGAATAGAGTTGGCGCAAGAGACCTCGTGGAGGCTGGAGAAGCAGTGTTAGTAAAGAACTCTGAGGATGAGGAAGTTGTCAGAGAAATTGTTGAAAAACAATTTAAGGAGTAGCGTTTGGAGGGATGTATCGAGGATAAACAAGGCCCTCTTAAAGCTAGGCATAAGGATCCCCGTATCGCAGTCTGTGTCCCTTATCGAAATAGCTGAGACGTATGCAGCCCTTAAGGGAGTCAGCAAGTTAAGCTTAAGCGAATTGCTGGACATAGCTTCATCAGTGTACACATTAATTGATTGGAGCGATGAACTCAAGTTGAAGCTACTTGAATTATCTACTTCTAATTCTAACAGTAGGGCTTACGCATACTCAAAGCTAATGCAAGTCGAAGACATGCTGTCGAGAATAGGTTTCAACAATAGAGTGGACTTAAAGCGCGTATTGAAGGGGGGAGTTAAGGAGCTCGTAGAGGCATATGTGGCGCTTAGAAAGGCTGGAGTCATTAGAAAGGCCAGGGGCGGGGAGCTAAGAACGTGTAGTGCAGCTAAGTATAGGGAGCTGCGTGGTAGGCTTAGGAGAATTGATGTGACTCCAAGAGACATAGTTAAATACATAAGTGAAGTCCCCCGAGAAGTTTGGGGCTGTGTAATTAGCGATAGAGATCTCGCTAGGTTAAGCATGCATGACTTAATTAAGTTAGCTAAGCTCTCCTCGTCGAGCAGAAGCTCCTCACTCAATGAGAGAGTAGTTAATGAAATAGTTAGGAGAGTTAGCAGTACGGCAAGCCTTAGGGCTTGCGAGAGGAGACAGCTCATCAGCGTAATTGGATCGAGGGCGAAGAAGGATCCTGGACTACTGCTGAAGCTGACTGGCGAAGTGCGTAGAGACTCTCCTCAAATTGAGGAAGGCGGGTTAGTTAAGGAACTGCAGGCAATGCCTCTTGAGAGGAGGCAGAGAGCTCTGTCAAACCTGCTTAAGAAGGGGTTATTGAGTGTAGGGGAGGCAGTCAACGGACTTGACGTACTCTCATTCACTAATGCAGGCTCTGTGGACGATAAAGCTGTACGTAGCTTAGCGAACCTAGCTAATGCTTTAGTGAACTACATCAATTACTTAATTACGTTAGATAGGGGTTACTTAGATTACAGCGCTTTCTTCATTGATAGAGTCAGCGTAGACAGCCTGCCCACGCAGTTTAAGCCTTTATATGAGTCTTTAGTTAGGCAAGACCCTAAGTTACTCGTGGGCAGGCTAAGAGATCTAGATAAGTATGCAGCAGTAGAGTATATTGCGTGGAGAGCGAGTGAGTTAAGGAGCAGTTATGGAGATGAATTAATTAGGAGAGCGCTGCAGCTAGGGTTGAGAATACTGCAGAGCTTTTCTCCACAGGCTCTATGCGTAAAGACTGTGAAGCATGGGATGTTTGGACGCGTCGTGAGGGGAGAAGTAGATCCTAGGACTACTCTATATAACTTCGTTAGAATGAACTACGCAGTTAAGTACAGGCTACGTAATCGCGTAGGAGGATCTATTGTTGTGATAGATGTGAGTGGCTCCATGTTCTCGCACGCTCTCTGGACAGTGATGTCTCTGGCCACGTTGATCCCTAGGGCTGAATACATAGTGTTTTTCTCAAGTAAGAGCAGTGTTGTCAGAGTTGGAGGCATCACTAGGCTGGTTGCATATAAGTTCCTTAGGAAAGTCCTTGATGAGGGCTTTGGAGGCTACACTGATCTAGAGTCGGGGCTGCGCACCGCTTTAAGGAATTCGCGTGGGAAAGCCTTAATAGTAGTTATAAGTGACTTAAAGCAGACTTTGCCCGGAGATCCTGTGGCTGCCTTCAAGAGGGCCGTTGATGGAGGCAACGATGTAGTAGTAATTGTGCCAGAGAACCATGATGGGAGTGTTGCTGAATCAATTAAGGCTCTGGGAGTTAAAGTAATTGGAGTTCGCTCCCCTCTAGAGATACCCTTTATCCTCAAGTCGAAAGCTAGATTTAAAAGGTGAGCTACCGTTATAGGAGATGTACCAGTAGCTTAGGATATGAAGCGGTGGCAGCTGTATGTCAATTACGCTATTACAGCCTGAGTGGCGAAGGTATAGCTATAGGGGGAGAACTATTGAAGAGCTACTTGAAATGCCCCTCGACGAGTTCATAAATCTACTTCCAGCTAGGCAGAGGAGGAGTTTGAAGAAAGGGCTTACTGAAGCTCAAGTAAAGCTTCTAGCAAAGATAAGGAAGGCTAAGCAACTGCTCAACGAGGGGAAGAGAGTTGTTGTAAAGACTCATGTGAGGAACATGGTTATACTGCCTGAAATGATTGGAGTAACCATAGCTGTGTACAACGGCAAGGAGTTCACACCAGTCTACGTAACGCCTGAAATGATAGGCCACTACTTAGGTGAATTCGCTCCAACGTGTAAGCGCGTAGAACACGGAGAGCCCGGTTTAAAGGCAACTAGAAGCAGTTTATTCGTATCACTAAAGACTTAGGGAAGTGAGCTGCATTGCCTACATGGCATTATAGCGTTAAGTTAAGGGATGAGGGGAAAGTAGCTAAAGCAGTTATCCTTGACGCAGACGCATCGGTAAAAGACATGAGGGAAGTGTGCAATGCTGTGAGAGGGATGAGCCTCGATGAAGCTTTAGACTTGTTGAGAAGAGTCATAGATTTAAAGGAGCCCATACCGCTTAGAAGGTATAGCGGTAAGATAGCTCATAAAAGAGGGCTTGCAGACAAGTGGGGCTGGCCTGCTGGCAGATACCCAGTTAAGGCAGCTAAATACCTCGTGAAGCTCTTGGAGAACGCTAGGAATAATGCAGAGGTAAAAGGCCTTGATTTAAGCAAGCTTCGAATAATCCACATAGCAGCCCATAGAGGCATTACATTAAAGAGGTGGATGCCGAGGGCTTTCGGAAGATCTACTGGGAAGTTCGATAGGAGGACTAACGTTGAAGTAATTGTAGGAGAGGTGTAGAGAGGCTTTGACTGGATCTAAAGTGAGAGAGTACTTTGTAAGCTATGGAGTCATTAAATCCATGATTGATGAATTTCTAGCCTCCCATCTCTACAAGGCGGGCTACGCAGGCCTAGATCTATATAAAACTCCAACAGGCTACAGACTAGTTCTATACGCAGAACACCCAGGAATGATAATTGGCCCAGGGGGCTCAACGATAAGAAAGCTATCCCTACTTCTACAGAGGAGGTTTGGATTGGAGAATCCAAATATAACTGTTTTACCTGTGGCTAACCCAGATCTTAATGCGAGAGTAGTGGCATTCAGGATAGTTAGAGCTCTTGAGAAGGAGATACCCTATAGGAGGGTGGCCATAGTAATGATCAATAGAGCTATGGCGGCGGGAGCTATTGGAGTGGAAATAGTCATTAGCGGGAAGCTCAGGGCTGAGAGAGCTACGTACTTAAAGCTCAGAGCTGGAAAAGTGTATAAGACTGGTGAGCAAGCCGATTACTTAATTGATAGAGCTATAGCTAAAGCACTACTGAAGCCCGGGGTCTATGGAGTTGAAGTAATGATAGTCAAGCCCGGCATAACCTCCGATCACGTGTCTATAAAGGAAGTCAAGCCTGGGGAGCTCGATAAGTTCAAGATCGAAGTTGAGGAGGAGTTCATGGAGCAAGTCAGTGAACAAGGGGTCAGTGAAGGAGGGGCAGTTGGTGAAAGCATTGAAGGCAGCTGATGTAAGGAAGGCAAGCCTTGAAGACAGGCTTAGGAAGCTGGATGAACTAAGGATCGAGCTCCTAAAGCTTAGGCTACAGGCGGGCGTAGGGACTCTTAAGAATACAGCTAAAATAAGGAACATAAAGAGAGACATAGCTAGGCTTCAGACAGTAATTAGAGAGTCATCTGAGAAGGAGTAAGGGTAGAGCATTGAGGTATAGTGAGAAAAACATTGCTTGCCACGAGCTCATAGGCTTAAGCGTCACCATAGTAGAACATCCCGACAGGACCCTCATTGGTAGAAGAGGACTCGTTATCGATGAGACCTATAAGACGCTAGTCCTAGAGGATGGCTCTAGGAGGATTAGAGTATTGAAAGAACATGGAGTTTTCGAGTTCACGTTGCCTAGCGGAGCCAAAGTATTAGTTAGAGGAATAGAAATTTTAGGGAGACCTGAGGATAGGCTGAAGAACATAGTGAGAAGAAGGAAGTGGAGGGCTTGAGTGAGGCTAAGGCTAGCATTAGGAATGTTGGAGTGCCAGGAGTCGAGCCCCCTAAGCAGGCTTGCAAAGATCCTCTGTGCCCATGGCATGGGAGCCTGAAGGTTAGAGGACTGATCCTAGAGGGAACTGTAGTGAGTTTTAAGGCTCATGGAACAGTTACGGTGAGACGCGACTACTTCCACTTCGTTAGGAAGTATAGGAGGTATGAGAAGAGGCATACGCACATTCACGCCCATAACCCTCCATGCATAGGGGCTAGGGAAGGAGACGTAGTAGTTATAGGGGAGACTAGGCCTATATCGAAGACA
>CALKYD010000026.1 GCA_938003605.1 uncultured Sulfolobales archaeon
AGATTGAATAAACCATATATTAACACAGGGTCCAGCGCTATGTTAGCTAAGGCACTTGATGAAGCTACAATCATTGAGTACTTAGTTGCCTTAACAGCTCTAATAGCTGAATCCATTATTAAGGCTACAGCCATCAACGGCAGCCCAATGACCCTCACCCTAAAGTACTCTACTGCTTCATTAAGCAACTCCATGTTTTCACTACTAACTAAGAGCAAAACCATGTGGGGAGCAGCTATGAATGCAGCTACCGCTACGGCACACATAGCTATTGAGCCATAGAGGAGGGTTTCTCCAATAACTCTCCTAGCGCCATCAAGGTTCCCCGCCCCACTGTATTGAGCCACCATCACTAAGACTCCAACAATGAATAACGAGGGGAAGGACATCGTGAGCCAAGTTAGGTAGGAACCAGCTCCAACTGCTGCAACAGCGTTAGTTCCAAGCCTTGAAACAAAGTATGTATCTGCTATGGAATACATGCTGTCGAGTAGTTCACTCAATATAATGGGCCAAGCAGTCTTCAATACGCTTAGCTTCAATTCATCCTTGTTCAATATTCCGTGCACCGCAGTTAATGGATTCCTCCTTCATAGAGCTATGAGCCAAAGAGTATTTAAGCAAAGCACGCTTGCCTCTAAACCCGCCGTGGTTGTAGGCAGTGCGGGAGTCGTTAAAGCGTTGGGAAGCACTGCCTCCTCTGCAGATCTTCAACTATGAATGAGTCTAGTCTCCCCGGCCTAGAGCGCCTAGCTTCACTCACCAGCCTTTTCAATGCTTCCTTAGCATCTCTTAACAGCTCATTAGCTATGGCCGCTACTTTACTTAACTCGCTTACTGGCGTAACGAAGTCCTCTCCTCTTTTAATAACGTGGATTGCCTTAATTCCAGTCAGCAATTCCACTATTACTCCCTTGACTTTATGCATTGAGAGCACTCCGCTGTGTTTAAAGCCAGCTCTTCTAGCTATTCTGAGTATTTCAACTGCTTCCCTAAGAGATGCTGTTGAAGCATGTATTATTGGGCCGGACACTATGAGCCAAAGAGCTTCAGCACAGGGCTCTTCAACAACTCTCAAAAGTTCTTCATGAGTTATCGGGGAGTGCTTTTTGAATACGACGTTAGTCCCCCCTCTAGCCCACGGCTTATTAGAGTCAACTAGCGTTATTCTACCGCTACAGCTACTTAAGGTATGGGTGTATGGCCTTAAGTTAAGCTCTATGAGTAGTGGGAGCAAGTCTCTGTCTAAGTAACCTATCTCAAGATCTTCCCAAATCCTTTTCCAGAACGCCCTCTTCCTAACTCCCCACTTCTCCAAGTCAACGGGCACTAAAGGCCACCCAGCCACTGTCAGCGTTTCCCCACTAACAGTTAAAGCTAGTTATTTAACTTAGAGATGTGGCAACAGTATCAGTAGGGCAGCGGGGGATTAGATGAGTTCGCAAAGTTACGTATCCATTGAGGAGTTCTCCAAGATAGACATTAGGATTGGCTTAGTTAAAGAGGCTTCGGCAATCCCCGGTTCATCAAAGCTCGTTAAGCTAGTAATAGACTTAGGGGATTTAGGGGTGAGGCAAGTCATAGCTGGAATAGGCCTGTGGTATAAGCCGCAGGACCTTGTCGGCAAGCAAGTCGCTGTAGTAGTCAATATGCAGCCTAGGAAAATGCTTGGCCTCGTAAGTGAAGGAATGATCCTGGCGGCAGATACGGCTAGTGGGCCGGTTCTACTAACAGTGGAGAAAAGCGTTGAGCCGGGTTCGAGAGTCAGGTGAAGCTACTGCTAGAGCCTTCATCTACAAATGCTTCATCCTTAAACAACGCTAATATGGGGTGAATCATGAAGGGCTTGAGTCCCCCGTTTACTTCAAAAACAAAGGGCGTATTCAGTGAAACACACTTAGCCTGTACTAAGTACGTGCCACCACTCTTGTTGACCCCATATATAATTACTTCCTCACATGCTTCCTCAATGGCGCTCCAGCATGAGATGGGGTCGTCGCTAGTCACTACCTCCACTCCATCCCTATCTAAGGTAATCAATGCAGTACAAACGCTGCTGATGCGTTTCACGAGTCCACTGGCCAATTGATTCAAACCCTCTCTACCCATGGATAAAACCCCCTCTCTACTGAAAGAGTGATTGCGTAGAGGCTTTATTTAGAGGGGTTAATTGCTTGGCTATATACTTAGTTGAGCTAGAGAATAACGTTGTGAGGAGCCCCACGAGCTTGGAGCTATGTGAAGCAGTATACGCATTAACGCAGCTGCTTAACTTAGGTGAAGTAACCTCATATAGTGACTTAGCTGAACTACTGGGGATGCATCCAAGGGCTGTGGCTAAGTGCCTTAAGTACAACCAGCATGTAATAGCCATACCATGCCATAGAGTAGTCTACAGGAACCTAAGGCTTGGAGGATACAGTCTCGGAGCAGCATTTAAAGAGAAGTTGCTGAAGCTGGAGGGTGCTTTAATAACTAATGGGAGAGCATCAAGGAGTTCATACAAGTGTTTAAGCAAAGAGCTCCTCAACGACCGGCGGAGGAAATGAGAGCTTATTGGAATGCTTCCTCAACATTTTTTAAGCTAGCACTAAGCTACAACTATTTGGATGACTGAATTGGCTAAGGTAGTAGCCTACGTACTAGCAATAGTTAACACGGGGAAGGAATACGAAGTCTTAGAAGTAATAAAGTCATTTCCACAAGTCACTGAAGCCATAGCAGTTTTCGGAGAATTCGACATAGCTATTCGCTTAGAAGCAGATTCGCTAAGCGACATAGACTCCACTGTGACGAGAATAAGGAGCATACCTGAAGTAAAAAGAACAGTGACTTTAGTTGGCTCAAAAATAGCATAGTAATGAGCGCAGGCTTCAAGCAGAAACCCCATACTGTTTAAGAATGAAGGCAGCTCCTCTAATTGAGTTAAGTGTTAAGATAGCTCGTGAAGCCGCACATTGATGGAGCCATTCACGTCTATTAATGAGTAAAAGCCGTGCATTAATGGACCTGGATTTACGACAAGCGACCCACCATACTTGCTTACTCCTCTAGCTTCATGGATGTGCCCATGGATCACTAATCTAGGGGAATGCCTATCCACGAAGTCCCTCAAGGCCTTTAGACCTGCATGAAGCCCTCTGTACGTAAGATCGTTCACTCCCTTCAATGGGTGGTGGCTTAAGAGTATGTCGAGCCTCAAACCCCTCTCAACAATTCTCCTACCAACGTTCTCCAAGTTAGTCCTTAGGGACATGGCTCCAATGCCTGCTATAGTCATGTCTTTAAAGCCAACTACTTCTCCATCAATGGCCACGCCCGCTGACTTCATCGCCCTATATACGAAGACTTCATCCATGTTGCCCGCCACTCCGTAAATCCTTACACCCGATCTAACTAATGCCTCAAGAGGCTCTACACACTCTATGTCGCCCGCTAAGAGAATTAAGTCGGCTTCAATGGATAAAGCTCTATCTATGAGTAAGGTAGTGTAGTGGTAGTTGCAGTGCACGTCGCTTATACCAATGATCTTCACTGCTTACACCTCTAGGTATTTATCCAGCAACTTATTGAGGAGCTCCAGGCTTTTAGAGGAATCCCTGTAGTCGTACTCAATGAGCTCCAGCCTTACGCCTCTAGCCTCCAGCTCCTTCACTAACTCATTTATGAAGACTCCCCTGCCCTGCACTCTAGTGCTTGGAGGAGCCTTCCTCGGATCCCCCATCCATTCACTTGATGAAGCTGTAGTGAGTGCTCCACAGGAGGGGCTTCCAGCTACGCCCACTACTCCCAAAACCTCTACGTAGTTCTTCAAGTACTCTTCAACGTAGTCAGCTACTTGCCTAGACAGCCTCCTACAGAACCTCCTATAGCTTGGGTTATCGCACTGCTCTTTAACGCTCCAAAACCTCCTGTACCCAGCGTATAGTAGCTCAGGGCAGGGCATCTGCAATAACCCAACTCCCTTGCTATAGGCTAATTCAACAACCTCCATGACTAAAGATGTTTGCCTAGCTGATCCATGTACTCTGCTGTTTTGATTTAACAGGCAGTGAGCTACTACAAGGACTTTCCCTCCTCCACCATCACGTGAGCCCACTTCAAGCACCCAATAGAATTCAACTAACCTTACTGCAATAAGTATCTAACACTACTTGATACTTCCTAGGCCCAACCATTCTAACTACTCTACTGTGAGCTGCTTTACAGTCAAGCCCGTATTCAACGCATTTACTGTGGAGGGTTTTTTCAGCAACAATTCTCGGGTCTTCATTCGCGCTGGGCTTAACGTGTAAATACACGTGCACTACTCCGCGATCCCTTAGTGCTTTAACTGCGTAGGGCAGGTATGGTAGAGCTAGATCTGGTAGAGGCATGAGGACTCTATCGCTTGTGCCCGCCAGCTTTTCATCAATGACTCTAGCTGCATCGCCTAAGTATGGCAGGACTACTCCCTCAACTTTATTCAACAACACGTTGTCAACCATGTATTGATAGGCTGCTGGATTTATATCTATGCTGTGCACAGCCCGCGGCTTAGAGTACTTAGCTATTATTATTGAGAAAGTCCCCACGCCAGCGAACATGTTTGTAACTACTTCACCTTCCCTCACAAGCTTTGCCACCCTCATGTGCTCATAGCTCAGCCTTGGAGTTAGAAAGACCCTAGCTATGTCTACTTTGAATAGACACCCATACTCCTTATAGACAGTCTCGCTCCTAGCATTGCCAGCTAAGTGAACGTAGCTCCTAACCCTATACTCACCCCCCACTCCTGGAAGAGCAGCCCAAACACTCTTCACTCTAGGGACTTCCCTCAGCAGTGCTTCAGCTAAAGGCTTAAGGTCTCTCGGTGAAATATTGAAGGGCACTTTTATTACAGCTA
>CALKYD010000027.1 GCA_938003605.1 uncultured Sulfolobales archaeon
CGACGACCATACTATTAGTTAAAACCCTAATGCCTCTCTCCTTCTCAAAAACATCCGGTGTGTAAACTGCGAGCTTGCTTTTATCAATAATGCCGGAGATTACGTAAGGGATCCCGCACGGTCCGTGAGTAATCATATCCGTGGCCTCTATTAAGTAGACTTCAGTGCTTGGATCAACTCTCTTAGCTCTACTAGCTGCTGAAGCCCCAGCCGCGCCCCCTCCAACAACTACTACCCGGCTCAGTGGAGACACCGTAAGTAATGCACTATGTTGAGGCATTAAATAGCTAGTTGTTAGAGTGTTCTAAACCCACTCATCGGCAGTAAAGCTACTTCTCCTTTGAGGCTTGAGCAACTGCCTCAACAACTTTAGCTAAGTCGTCGCTAGACGCAATGCTGGCCAGCTGGAGAGGCGACTCGACGAGCATAACTCTGCGGTTAGCTAAGTTGAGGACTCTTAAGAAGTCCCTGTTCTTAAACCTATACACGTCGAGAAGCCTCAAACCCCTCTTAGCTAACTCAATCCTTAGCTTTACAACAACTCGCTTAGGCACTCTACTACACCTAACTCCATACTGTTAAGCGTACTCAAAGCCCCTCTACCTATTAAACTTAATTAATGCATGCGCTAAGCCATTATTGCAATAAATGATGCTCGTTTGCCTAAACACTTATATCTTAAGCCGACTCACTATTACCTATGGGGCTTAGAGGCATTGACTTGGTGATTCAGCAATGATTTACAGAGCTCCCCACAAATACTTGTTAGCAGCATTGATTGCAGCAGCGCTATTAGCCATATCAATGCCTTTAGCGTGGAACTACTATGACGTTCAGTTCTTCACTAATTGGATTAACGTAATTGATGAGCATGGCTTATTAAGCGTTTACAGATATGCATACAGGGCTGCCTACCCTCCTCTCGCAATAGTCACATTCTACTACTTTTATAAAGCGGGAGAGCGTTTATCGATGAGGCTTCTAGGCTCGATCAACATAGATCTGGTTAGAGTAATTGCGAAAATACCTCTAGTAACCTCGCTGCTGCTCCTATTCATAATTATGTACAAGGAGTTCGGTAAGGAGGCCCTCTACTATTTAATGCTTTCGTTCTTCATTTACTCAAACATTTTTGCATATCAATTCGACGTAATAGTGGCGCTGGGAGTACTTCTATCCTATTACTTCTATAAAAGAGGGTCGTTTATTCAAAGCGGGGCTTCGCTAGCCATAGCTACGTTATACAAGCATTTAATAGTGCTAGTAGCGCCATACCTGGGCTTAGTAATTCTTAAGAGACACGGCTGGCGTAGCTTTACGTACTTTGCAGCAGGACTCTTAATGCCAATAGCGATCGCTGTGCTGCCCTTCTTCATGCAAGACCCCTGGGCTTTTTACAACCAAGTAGTTGGCTTTCATGCAACGAGGTATCCTCAATTCTACAGCATGTGGGCCATCCCCCTACACATAGTTAGAGACGATGTATGTAGATTGCCCAGAGCTATTACAACGATGTGGATGACTCCATTCATATTAGTCTACTTAGCTACTTTAGCGACCCTCATAATGCTTGAAGAGCAGGGATACGTTGATGTCTTTAATGGAGTTGGCGTCATAGTAATTATGCTACTGCTCTTGAATAAGGTAGGTAATCCAACATATTTAATATGGAGCATCCCATTCACATCGCTAGTTGTAAGTAGAGTAAAGAGTAAGTGGGCTAAGGCCTACTACATCCTCTTCCACATCTTTATAACATTTGCTGCAGGGTATCCAGAGCTGTATTCAGCAGCAGTATTAGGGGAGAAGTACTTCTATGTCGAGAACGTTAACCCCCTCGACTCACGCATGTGTCCACTCGACTTCAGTAAATGCGATCTATGCTGGCTTGACGCTAGAGAGCTGTTAACAAAGTCCTTCAGTGGGCCTGGGGGAGAGGAGTTGCTAAACTTCCTACTGACCTTCTCTAGGAAATACATGCCCTTCATTCACGAAGCTCTGTATAGAAACATTTACGTATTTAGGCTAATCGTCACGTTGACATACGTATTAACGCTTACAGCATTCATGCTACACATTTCTGGCCAAAAATTGTTTGGAAACCTCTTGAGGCAGTACGTCAATAAAATCACTTCTTATACCCTATCCTCCTAAGGAACTCCCACCTCTCCCTCCTATCGTCATCGCTTTCTACACCTAGTGGGGGGTGTCCATCCACAGCCCCTAGAACTGCCCTCCCCTGATCTGTCTCAGCTATCACTAGTTCAACTGGGTTAGCTGTTGCCACAATTAAGTTAACTACTTCAGGCACTTGCTTCAGCGAATTCAAGACATTTATTGGATACGCATTCCTTATGTATAGAACGAAGTAATGGCCCCCACCTATCTTTAAGGCTGAGTCAATAGCTGTTTTAACGAGCTCCTCATCGTTCCCCTCATACCTGACGAGTCTCTTACCACTGGCCTCTAGGAAAGCTAGGCCGAACTTTATTTCAGGAACGCTGTTTACGAGCGCTTCATAAATGTCTTCAACGCTTTTTATAAAATGCGTTCTTCCAATAATTACGTTAGATCCT
This sequence comes from uncultured Sulfolobales archaeon, assembly GCA_938003605.1. Next base: position 2,577 of record CALKYD010000027.1, read on the forward strand.
TGAGGTATAGGGATCTGGATTACTTCAAGCTTCTTCAGTGACAAACTCGTTCACCTAAACATACTTCTATAGACTAGGGGTTTAAAGAGCTCTCAACCCCCGGCTTTCACAAGCCGTGTTCCTTGGGCGTATTGAAGATTGTTTACCCACTAACGGTACTCACGGTACTCTTAGCATCTACATCGTTACTCCACTAAATAATCCACCGAGGTATATGTGCTCGCTTATTACTTCACTTGACACTGTTGAAGCTGCTTTAGATCTATTTAAATCTTTAACTATATCCCTCGGGGCATATACTCTCACTAATACTGTAAGCTTTATTCCCTCTTTTTCAAGGAGCTCAGGTATGTATGCTCTCAGAGTGTTTCTAATTCCTCCATCTATTGACTTACACAACTGTATGTAGCTATTGGGGATTGGTGGCAGGGGCCTTAAAGTGCTCATGCTTATCCAGAATAAGTCGGCGGTATCGCTGAAACCTGAGTCTCTTAACTTATCCCTCAACGCCTTCTCCATAGAGTCCTTAAGTAAC
>CALKYD010000028.1 GCA_938003605.1 uncultured Sulfolobales archaeon
ACTTAAGCGACTACGTGGCAGTCATGTATTTAGGTAGAATCATGGAGGTAGGGAGCGTGGATGAAATATTTAATGACCCCAGGCATCCTTATACACAGGCCCTTCTCTCATCCATACCTGAACACGATCCAAATGCTAGAAAGCTTAGAAATAAGCGGCTCTGCCTGGAGAACCCCCAAGCCCGATAAACCCACCTCGCGGATGCAGGTTGAGCAGTAGGTGTCCTTACGCATCCAGCGACTGCGTGATTGAAGAACCTGGCTTAATAAAAGTTTCAGACTCCCACTACGTTAGGTGCATTAAGGCTGCTGAAAACCACTTATTGAGGGCAGCATCCTAGAGTAGCGTTGAGACTACCTTCCCGCTACCTGTCGTTAACTCCTTTACTCATATTAACAGCTATTCGGCATCCAAGGATAACTAGCTGGATAGGTTACTAAGCTAGTGATTGGTGAGCGCTTCATGGGTAGGAAGAGAGGGAGTGTAGAGAAGTGGGTTAGAATAATCTTCTACAAGGGGCTTAAGGACTACGTAGTTTTGATAAAGCATAGAGAGAGAGGGGTTGAAGTGCTGAAGCCAATTAGGGTGAGTGAAATAGCTGACGTTAGGGGAGGCTACTTAGTTCTAAGTGATGGAACTCTAATACCTCTACATAGAATTGTTGAAGTAAGGGATGAATCTGGGTTAGTTGTCTACAGCAGGCTGTAGCTCAATTAGTTAGCCAAGGACTGGCTGATGCGTTAAAGCTCTTTATGGCGGCACAGCCTTACTTAAATCCATCCCCTAAGCTTCATTGCTTGCACTACTCTATCCACAGCTATAGCGTATGCAGCCATCCTCATTGGTTTATCTGAGTACTTCCTCTGCCACTCATCGTATACTCTGTGGAAGTTCTGGGCCATTAGTTTGTCAAGCCTGCTTAAAGCCTCTTCTTCAGTCAGTATGCAGCCCATCCTATTGTGGCTCCACTCAATCCAACTCATGACTACTCCTCCTGCGTTAGCCAATACGTCAGGTATTACTGTTGAGCCCTTCTCGTAGAGTATTCTGTCTGCTTCAGGTGTTGTAGGGCCATTAGCCCCCTCCACAACTACTCTAGCCCTTACTCTAGGGGCGTTGTCCCCTCTAATCACGTTCTCTACTGCAGCAGGTATTAGTACGTCTATGTCTAGCTCTAGGAGCTCCTCATTGCTAATCCTCCTCGCCCCTCCGTAGTTTACTACGCTGCCAGTCCTAGACTTCACTTCAATTACTTTAGCTATGTCCAGCCCCCCTGGGTCGTATACTCCTCCCTGGCTGTCGCTTACAGCCACTACTTTAGCCCCCCATTGAGCTGAGTATAGTGCTGCGTATGACCCGACGTTTCCGAAGCCTTGTACTGCCACTGTCTTCCCCTCAAAACCCCCCATGATCCTCTTTGATGCTTCTCTAGCGACTAGGGCTACTCCATAGCCAGTGCCGATCTCCCTGGCTTTAAGTCCTCCGAGGATTACTGGTTTAGCAGTCACTACTCCCCAAGCATTGTAGCCAGAGATCTTGCTGTATTCATCCATGTACCAAGCCATTACTTGCGGGTTTGTGTATACGTCTGGAGCAGGTATATCTATGTCTGGCCCCACTTCTCTAGCTATTGAAGCAAAGTACTTTCTTGAGAGCTCCTCAAGCTCTCTAGCGCTTAACTTCTTAGCATCAACTCTTACAGCTCCCTTACCGCCTCCATATGGCAGTCCCGCAAGGCTGTTCTTCCAAGTCATCCACATTGATAAGGCAACTGTCTCACCAGCAGTACTGCCTGGATGATACCTTATCCCACCCTTGTATGGGCCGAGAGCGCTGTTGTGCTGGCTTCTCCAACCAATGAATGTAGCCAGTCTGCCGTCGTCAAGCCTAATAGTTACTCTAACCTGGATCAGCTTCTCAGGATGCCTAAGCACTTCAACTACATCGTTTGGCAAGCCAATTAATTCAGCAGAATCCCTCAATTGCCTAACAGCCATTTGATAAGTAGGGTCATGCTCGTAGAGAGCACTTAGCTCACTGACGCTCAAGCAAACCACCACATATATACTCATGTATTTAAGCTAATTAAACATATATATGGTATTCAAGTGCCCCAACAGTGGGAGCAATAGTTACTGCAAGCTCGCTAAATACATTAGCAGTACTAACTACATAGCTCCACCTCACTGAGATAATCCATGACTAAACGATTTTGAAGAAGACTATTGAGAGACTTATAGAGCTCTACAGCGTTAAGATCATGGATTAATGGCGTAAGCTTGCTCACCTTTAAGACTCTCTAAGGCAGGATGTATGAAGCGATTATGGCTCACGCTAACCCTAGAAACAGCTATGTGTGAATTCAGCAACTGACGCCCATCATTAGGGGAGCACTACGTTAGAGCCTGTAGAAAGGCGGGGAGAGGAAATACCTCAATCACGTGGAAAAACGTGTATTATCTAGGGAGGTTACTTGAAGTAGGCTTCTATATAGCTACAGTTCCCTGCAAACATGGACTTCTAGAAATTCATATCGCTGAAGCTCGGCTGGCAACAAGCTTTTGACCGAGAATAATTCAATGATTCCATTCTTT
>CALKYD010000029.1 GCA_938003605.1 uncultured Sulfolobales archaeon
TAGAGACTCCTTAAGCTTCTCCCTGGCTTTATCGAAGGCTTCCTCTTTCACGACTCCTGTAGGAGTGCCGCGCTCATCCCTTAGCACATTTGGTGAATAAGTGTTCAGCAGACCCGTTAACTCCATGGCCTTAGTGTTTAAGACTGCTGTATGTAGGCATATTCTTGTAAGCATCACCGGCTTATCCATTACGACTTCATCGAGATCCCATCTCGTAGGCCATCTCCTCTCCTCAAACAACTCTTGATCCCATCCATGCCCAAGTATCCATGCAGCCTCTGTTTTCTCAGCATGTTTTTTCAGCTTCTCCTTTAATTCAGCTATGCTCCTTACACCACGTAGATTTAGGGTATTCAAGCATATTCCAAGCTCATCGAGGTGTGCGTGGGAGTCTATGAAGCCGGGTAAGATGACTCTTCCACCGAGGTCTACTAGCTTGCCTCCAATTATTTTGACAGCTGCTTCAACTACTTCTCTACTTCCAGCGTAAACGACTCTTCCATCAGCAATAAGTAGGGCTTCAACTCTTCTAAGAGGCCTAAATGATACGTATATTGTTCCATTTATGAAGCCCGTGAGCAACCAATCACCCGCCAAAGCTCTTCATGAAGCGCTCACTTAAATAAGTGACTCCCCCGCGATCAATAGCTTATTACAGCTTCCCAGAGCCCGGATCTGTCTGTAGCCAGGATCTCCAGCAATTACATGTTGCCGCCGCCAGCGCAGGGGGCTTTCAATCACGTTATTGCATGATACAGTGGAGTGCGCGCATTGAGTAAATAGCTGCTGTTGAGGTTGAGGAATGGGGTTCCAAGCACTTCCACATTTTACAACCTCACCTCATAATCCATTATCTCAACTGCTGACACTATTTGGATCTCGGACATGCCCTTGTTCAGCTATAGCATTGCTGCAATGGCGATTACTGTAGCAATAGTGATAACTTTAGCTTTCACTCCCACCCCAACATTCAGAGTGACTAAACGAGCTCTGTGGGCAAAATAGAGGGCTTTAAGCCCCTATGGATGTTGGGAGCATAAACCCCCGCCTCTAGTGGCTGAACCATCATATAGGCGGGGCAATACGTGCAGCGCTTCACTTCATTATCTGCGGGGCACTACGATTGCTTTAAAAGATTACGTATATACTTTATATTACTGTCTTACGAGTAATAATGTTTCAGGACTTTACTAGTAGGTATATTCAATGAAGGAGAAGCTTGCACTGCCTGGAGAGAGTTCATTAGTGGAGTTTGTAGTCAAAAGATCTAGGGACAGCTTTTTCTCTAAGCTAAGTGAGCTGTCGTCATCTCAAATAATCTTAGAGGTAGTGCGCATACCTAGTGTAGAGAGCTATGTAGTTTTCGCATACTCCTATGGTAGGGGCATAGATAAATGTATTGCTTCAATACTTAGTGATGAAAAGTACCTCACTAGAAGTAAGGTGAGGAGGATTATTCATTGGGAGGACAGGGGGCTGCACTACATCATAGCAGTTAAGTCTAAGTGCGAGTTCTTTAAGATAGCTGAGGACAGTAACGTAATCATTCTTTCACCATACATCTTTGACAGAGGTTATAGGAGGTACGTGGCTTTAGGCACTCAAGCGGATTTAGAGAACTATGTTGAGAGGGTACTCAAGTATTATGGGGATAGGTATGTATCGCATAGATGGATAGATAGATTGGATCGCGTGAGCCAAATCCTATTAAAGAGAACTATGTTGGGCATAATATTTGAGAAGCTCACTGACGTAGAGTTGAAAGTGCTTCAACTAGCGTACGAACACGGGTACTTCGATTACCCTAGGAGGGTGAGCCAGGAGCTCATAGGGGCTTCGGTGAATCTATCGAAGGTCACAGTAAACATTCACTTGAGGAAAGCCTTTAAGAAGATCGTTGAGGAACTTATGCGTATAAGGGAGTTCTAACTTGCTGTATCTAAAGCAGCGTCCTCTGCGGAATCCACGTGCTCCAGCTGCTCAACATTCAATAGCTCACTGTTCTCAGCAGGAGCTTGCGCTCTCTCGCTCTCACTACTAGAGTTGAGGGCTGCTACATCCACTTCCGTAGAGCTATAGACTCTATAGATCTTGCCTTCCTCACCTAAGTCGACGATGATTACTGCCTCCACTCTCTCCCCGTTTATCGATAGAACTACCTTAGTCTTATTTAACAATGGCACGTCGTATAGCTGTGTCCTTAAGTTCTTTACGTTGACTTTCCCTCCCCCGAGGACTTTTACATATATTCTTTCAGCATACTTCACTTGAGGCTTAGTGACATCAACTAAGCTTACTCTTCCTAAGCCCATTTCCTCAGCTAATTCACTGCTGATTAGGCATGTGTTGCGTAAGCTAGTTGTTCCCAACACTACTCCAGGGGCTTTCACTCCACTGCTAGCAGTGATCAAGACGTAGTCCCCTACTGAAGCACCGATGGCTTGAGCTAGGTCTACTGCTAAGGCAACGCCGATCCCCCTTAATTCAGCTGAGCTGACGGCAATAGCTTTAGCCAAAAACCCCCTCCCTCAAGCACTAACAGTATGCTAAAGTCCCGCTATATTAATCCCCTGAGTCAACGGCTCTTCTTTACTTGAAGCGTGGCGTGCATTAAAAGCCGAGGGCGGGGACTTTACTTAGGGAGTGTTGTGCCTAGTAGAGTGCAGTTAGGTAAGCCGCCCAGCGATCTACTGGGCAAGAGTTGTTATGAAGTATTAGAGGAGTTTCTCTCAGCTCTTGTAGCTAGTGGTGCAAGTGATAGCACTATTAAATCCTATAGAGCTGCCATACTGGATTTCCTCAACTTTGTGGGCGGCAAGGACTTATTAAGCATTACGCTCAGCGACTTGAATAAGTGGAGATTTGAGAGGCTTAGGAAAGGATTCCCTAAATCCAGGAGCCTGAATAGATCTTCTTGGGCTACGACTCTACACTACTACAGCATCTTCATCAGGAGGTTCTTTGAGTGGCTTGGAGTAGACTTAATGGTTCCTCCAGTGAAGAAGCCTCTGAGGAGAATAAATGTGCTCAGTGAAAGCGATGTAGGCAGGCTCTTAGATTCTTCAACAGACTTGCTGGACCTCATAATTTTAAAGCTCATGCTTGAAGCAGGCTTGAGGAGCAGGGAGCTCGTGGGCCTAAGGCTCAGCGACATAGATTTTGAATCAGGCGAAGTCACTGTTAGGGAAGCTAAGTACGGTAGAGTTAGGAAAGTCCTAGTTACAGGAGAAGTCATTGAGTTGCTGAGGAAGTGGAGTGAGTTGAGGAAGCTTAAGCCTATGGATAGAGTTGTTCCTTTAAGCTACAGCGGTCTCTACAAGAGAGTGAAGAAGGCAGCGTCTAGGGCGGGCCTTGATCCAAGGGTTGTCAGGCCCCACGTCCTTAGACACACTTTCGCCACCTTAGCTCTGAAGAGGGGGCTGGACGTGTTCTCCTTACGGAGACTAATGGGTCACAGCGACTTAAAGACTACTGAAGCCTACGTACACTTAACTCTAGAGGACTTGAAGGATAGCTATAGAAGGGTCTTTGAATCCAAAAAGCCTCTGCTTAACGCTAGTGAAGCAAAGTACTGCCCTATGTGCGGTAGAGAGGTCGTGCCAGGCGCCAAGTACTGCATTCACTGCGGCTACGAACTCCCTACAGCTAGCTTAAGCACGCGACTAAAGGCTTACACCTAGCTACAGCTCTATAAACGATCTTTATATCAAGAGCCCTCGCACTCTATAGCCTGTGAAGCAAGCCAATAATGTTGTTGGAGCTTAAGATGCGGGGAGCGTGAGCTCACTCTAAACGCTGGGCCTCGATGTGAGCGAGGGCAATGCAGCCAATGGCTGTGCACAACAATCAAAGACTGCGCAGCCCAGAGCTCTAGCTACAGGTCAGTCAATTAGCAGCTGGGGAAGCCTAAGTATCATGGGAGAAGGAGTTGCGCCGTATGATAGGAGTGTGAAGCGTGCCCCACCCTGGAAGTGCACTCAAGTACTCTAAGCCCTGAGCCTCCAGGCTATGGACAGCGGCGTCAGGCGATTGGGAGTGGCAGGCTGAACCCCTCGGGGGAAACCCCCTTGGGGCTTACACCCCCACCCCATCAACCCCGTCTTCTACGGGAGCCCTCCCCCACCCAGGTTTCCCCAGGTGGAGTTGGCCGCCTCTTTTCGGGGAGGGGTTCGCGCTTAGATGCCTTCAGCGCTTACCCCCTACGGCGTGGCTGCCCGGCTTTGCCCAACCGGACAACCGGTACACTATAGGCCGCGGCGCCCTGTTCCTCTCGTACTGAGGGCACCTTCCCCTCAGGCGGCCCGCACCCCCCGTGGGTAGAGCCCGACCTGTCTCACGACGGTCTAAACCCAGCTCACGTTCCCCTTTAATGGGCGGGCTTAGGGGGTGGGCTGGAGCTAAACT
>CALKYD010000030.1 GCA_938003605.1 uncultured Sulfolobales archaeon
GCTCTGGGAGAAACATGGGCTCAAATCCTCTAGACAAATAAAGTGAGAACCTCTTAAAGTAAAGATCGAGATTAGTCTCCTTAAGCACTTTTGCGTAAGCAGCTATGTGCTCACCCCGCAGCCTGTCCTCTGAAGGAACTACTTCACTGGATACAGGTACTTTCAACCCAACATCATTTGCAGCCTTTACAGCAGCAAATACTTTTGCTCCACGAGTCGGCTTATGTAGGCCTATGTATGGAGCAGCATATTTGACGCCCGCCCTTAGAGCTCTTAGGGAGGCTAGGAGACCAGTCAAGTATGCTGCTGGAACATTCTTTGTCCCGCCTCTCCAACCATACTTCTTAACTAACTCTATGCTATGTGCTGCAGCGATAGTTGCATCACCCTTAACAGAGGGCTTAACTACTTGAACTAATACGTACTTATTAGTCTTACGAACTACGTAGATGTAGTGTCCTGAGGATGCGAGCCTGTATCGCTTGTAGTAATTTGTCTTACCCTCCCTTCTCCTCCTCTTCGGTACTTTGTACTTTGGTCCGCGCGCCACTCCTACTTCACCTCAACGCCTAGCTCCCTAAGGCTGGTCTTTAAGTGAGCTAAGCTTCTAAAAGCTCCTCCCTTAGCCATTCTATACAACCTCCTGTAAGTACTTCCATCAATGACCTTGCTGTCCCTCAAGTACTTTAAGTACCTCCTGATCTTTCTCACGGAGTTCATCCATAAAGCTTTCTCATTCACTCTAGCTCCCTTAGAGCCCTTCCTCCTGCCGTACCCCCTCCTTCTACCTTTCTTAACTTTCTCATGCCTCAGCCTCCATCTCTCCCTTGAATTGCTGTGAACTGGTTTAACCCCAATCACTCCATCGTGTATTAGCTGTTCAACGTCCTCTCTCGTTATTGCTTCAGAAACTCTATCAGCCTCCCTAGGGTTTATCCATATCCTCGATACGCCTACGCCGAGTATTTCTGAAGCAAGTCTCTTCTGAAGCGATAAGTCAGGCACATCAATCACCTTGCCACTGGATTAGCTACTTTAAACCCCCTCTTTTCAGCTTCTTCAACTATTTTAAGCTTATTCCTGAGACCTGTAGTGCTAGCTACATAAACTATGTGCTTCAATGGATCAAGTCCTTCAAGCTCGCTTAAGCTATGTACAACTACGGGCTTTAAACCCGTTGGATGGAGTCCTCTAACAGCTCTTGGAGCCCTATAACCGACTTCAACTAGCGGTGGATATCCCTTTAATTTAAGTCTAGCCTTGTTATCTATCCCCTTAGGCTTCCTCCACTTAAGGTCATTCTTGAATGCAGGCTTCTTCCACCACAAGTATCTATGGAACTCGGGCTTAGCTGACTTAATTTTCCTCCTTAACTCAAGCAGTTTTTCAAGGAGCTCCTCAGAGCTCAACTCCTTCACCTTTATCGTAAATGTATATCCCATCGGCGAATGCTCTCCTATCTCTATCAACAACTTTTGTTGCTAACTCTATGTTTGCAGCAGTTTGGGAGACAGCTTCTAAGTCGACTCCTTCAACTACGATGTCATCTCCCTCAATTCTCACTCTTGCATCACCAACTATTTTAGCTACTCTATCGCTTTTCTCGCCGAGGAAGTTCTTTATTACAACGAGTCTTCTTCCCTCATCTACTCTTACCGTTATCGGGAAGTGTGTTGCAATTATCTTGAGCCTATACCTGTAACCCTCAGTAACTCCCTCAACCATGTTCCTTATGTGGGCTGCTACTGTGCCTGTTAAAGCCTTTAGGCGCCTATCAGCAAAGTAGGCTTCTACGGTAATTCTACCATCCTTTATTCCAATTAAGACTCCTTTAGCGTAACTGAAGTCTCTTTCAAGAAATCCCTTTGGCCCTCTCACTTTAACCACCCCATTATTCACTTCAACAGTCACTCCACTTGGAATAGGGACTTCGTAACTTACGTGGACTTTCTTAGCCAACTGCGACACCTCATTAATAGACGTATGCTAGCACTACTCCCCCAATCCTCCTTTTTAAAGCCTCCCTATGAGACATGACTCCTTGAGAAGTCGACAGTATTATTATCCCAATGTCTCGGGACGGCAGGTATTTCCTGAGCCAGTGGGGCATTACTTCAAGCTCTCTACACTTGACTGAAGCTCTGGGCTTTATTACTCCACACTTGTTTATCCTCCCAAGCAACTGCACCCTTATCTTCCCCCACCTGCCATCATCTATGTACTCAAACTCACCTACGTATCCCTCAACTTGCATAACTCTAAGCGTACTTATTATCAGCTTTGACGCCGGCATTATGAGTGCTTCTCCCTTAGCTCTTACCTCACAGTTGTATATAGTGGCCATGGCGTTCGCCAAAGTATCGAGCATGACCATTCCTATCGCCGCATTCTCTTTGTCTTTAAAGCCTAAAGACAGACACTACTTAATAAATTCTCAACACTTTTAGAGAAAAAACCTTGAGTAAGCTTTTACTCTAAACATAGAAGTAGGAGGAAGTTGCATGAATTCTTGGAGAAACAGCTGAGTAGTTGTAGGACTGCGGCGAACTGTAGAAGGCGTTAAGGCGGAGAATCAATGATTAGGAGTGATCCTACATGTATTTCTTAAAGCCCATGCTTGGCGCTAGCTCGCGGAAGCACTGTCTACATAAGTATATTCCATATTTTTGAATTACAGCGTCTTGAGAGCCGCATCTCCTACATTTCCTAGAGCCCTTACCAAACTTATGGATCTTCGACTTCTTATACTTCCCCAAGTACTTCACCTACTCGCTAGACTATATCTACATTGAAGAACTTATAAAGGTAAGTCATTGCTTCCTCCCTTGTAACTCTATGTCTTCTGGGAATGCTCCTAGCCCTCTTACACTTTCTCCTCAACACTCTGAATCCTGGCCTTTCAAAAGTTATGCAGACATCCATGCCGAATATGCCTATCTCAGGGTCGTACTTTACTCCTGGTATCAGTATGTGTTCTCTCACTCCAAACGACACATTCCCATAGTCATCGAAGCTAGAGGCCTTCAATCTATATCCAATAGCTGCTAAGGCTTTTTTAAGGAATTCAGACGCCCCCTCCCTCCTTAAGGTTACTGCAACACCTATGTTCTCTCCTTTACGTATGCCGAAGTCCTTTATAGTCTTCCTAGCCTTCCTTGGAACAGGCTTCTGCCCAGTTATTTCCTCGAGAACTCTAGCTATTTTTGGAATTCTTTCAGTTAATGCACCTACTCCTACATTTACAGTTACTTTAGCTATTTTAGGCAAAAGCATTGGGTTTTCCTCCCACTTCTTCAATATTTCATCCACGTTTTTAACGTAATCAAATACAGTCATTACCACGCACCGCCGGGTATGTGTATTAATGGATTCTCAACGCCTATTGGGAATACGTAGTTTAGACTCGTCTGAAACTTCACTCCATCCCTATCTTCTAAAGTAACAATGCTTTTGATTCTCTTAAACCCCCTCTGAATAGAGACTATCCTTCCAACTCTTCCAACGTTCCTACCCCAAGTAACTATGGCGATAACGCCCTCCTTCAACGGCACGTAGTCGAGGAGCTGCTGATTAGGCAACGAGATCTTAACTGTGCCCAACGTTTCGTAAATGTCTTCAATAGGGCTCCTTGGATCGGAGACTTTGATTAAGTAATTTCGCCCATCATGTAGGTTTAATTGTATGTGTCCTCCTTTAACTACGGTCTTGTTTTCAATACGGCATAGCTTAAATGAACTCTCCTCTTTAGGGACTTTAATTAAATCCATGTACTTTACTGGAACTGGGAGAACTCTAAATACTTCGCCTGCAGCAACTACTTCAACTACATCCATTAATCC
>CALKYD010000031.1 GCA_938003605.1 uncultured Sulfolobales archaeon
GCATGGTCAAAGGGGTCGGGCTTAGGACCCGATGGCGTAGGCCTGCGTGGGTTCGAATCCCACCCCCCGCACTCATTTATTACCCCTACATTATTACTCCATTAATCTAAATATCCAAGGGCATTAACTTCCTTTGCAAGCGCTATCCTAGTTCCGTTGTCCCGAAGGCTGTTAATGAAGGGTTTAACGTAGAAGCAGGGCGAGTAGTCGTAAAGTATTACCTGGGATCTTGGTTTCATTGCGGTTGATATAGAGTGACGTTGACCGCTTTACCCTTGGCTTCACAGGCCTTAGAGCTCCTTTTACTGGAGCCTATATTATTGGCCCTAACTCATTCAGGCAACCCTGACTCATAGCTCTCCCCTAGGTTTTCTTAGTTCATTGCTGTAAGCGTCTATGATGGATGGAGGGGGGTTGGAGGCGGGCTAGTCATCACAGATCCATGTGTCAGCTAGCTGTGGAAGAAGCTATGCATCAGTGACTTGTTTAAGTATGGCTTCAGCTATTCTACGGCTGCCGTTGGAGAATGTTTTTCCAACGCTTCTTGCAGAGTCTATTGCTTTCCTAAGGGAATTTAGCTCTATTTTATCTATGAAGGGGGCTTCGAGTTTTTCAGCATAGGTCTTTACATCACTCTTCGTAGCTCCAAGAGATACGCGTGGGTTCCAAACTATGACTACTGGCTTTCCATAAGCTAGCCTAGATATAGCTGCTGTTAACCCCTGTTGAGTTATGACAAGGCTCGCTCCAGCTATCCATTTATGAATATCGCTTGTATACCTAAAGGCAATCCACCCTGGATTTCTATTAACGTAGGGCTCTGGGCTAACGTCACCCGTCTGCAATACGACTCTTTCAAGACGTAGTTTCTCCACTACATCAAATAATTCCTTGTAGCCAAGGGTTCCCGTAGTAACTAGTACGTAGCCCTCATCCCTGGGTTCGTAGAGAGGTGGCTCGTAGACAGGCCCTACTACTACTCCCTGAGGATATATTTCAAGCTGCTTCTCCCAATGGAGGAAGACTGTGGCACCCATCTTCTCAAGTACCTTGACTGCTCTAGAAGGCTTTGTAAAGCGCTCTATGGCTTCAATAGTGTATAGCTCGGCCCTACTAAAGATCTTTGAGGCAAGGGATGGCGGCAGCGAGAAGTTTGAGCCGCTTGCAAAAACAACTGAAACATTGTGCCTCGCTAGGAGCTTCAATGATTGATTAAAGGCTTTAAACCACCTGTAAATCCCTCGATACAGTGGTTCCCCAGGCTTACGCGGCAAGGATTGGACAACTACTTCTCCATAAGGCCTAAACTTCTCAACTAAAAAGCCGTATCCCTCAGCCACTATTACAATGCTTCTCTTGAAGCCGAGTTTCAATAGCTCGTGAATTACGGCGAATGCGTAGCCTGAGTGCCCGCCATAGCCAGCCACTACTAGGACTTTGCCCTCCTTAGCGCGGTTCACTAATCATCCCTTCTAACACTCACTGTTGCCGGGTAGTTAACACTTTTTTATATTAAGTAGCTGCTGAAACACCCTAGCTTTATTATTGCTTGCTAAAGTAGGCATTGAACAGCCTCAAGGTTCATGAGGTTTAAGGCTTCAATTGACTGGTAGTGGAAGCAGATGCAGTAATGTTACGTAATCCTCATGATCCATGTATTCCCTTTCCTAACGTACTTCTCCCTAATCCCCCTATAGGTACTTGTAATTTGTTCTTGGAATTCCTTGTCAGCATACATTATTTTTCCCTCCTCAAGTATCTCAATGATGAATGTGCTGCCTGCTCTGAGCTTTTTGAGGAAGATCTCTGTGTTTAATCCTATAGGATTGACATCTGCGTACTTTGCATCCCGAAGTATGGCGAACGATTCCCTAGGATCTTTAGGGAGGTCGTCCGCTACAACGAGGACGTCTATATCGCTTTCATCAGTGTAATCCCCTCTAGCCCTAGATCCAAATAGTACTACTAGCTTCACTAACAACTTCCTCCTATAGTCTTCCACAAGCTTTTCCAACCTATTTAACAACGTTCTTCACCCAGTCAATAATCTTTTTCGCACATGATAGGCATGCTTCAGCATCCTCCCTAGAGTAGTAGTCTAGTGGAGCTCCTTCATCAAACACGTCTGGGTATCTAGATGGAATGTAGTGTTTATCCAGATCTAGTATACATCGCTTAACGTCATTAGGAACATCTATTGACGCTTCTGACGCTAGGAATAGTATGGAGTGACTTCTTCTCTCTTTATGCAAGTAATTTAAGAGGGCTTTTACAGCTTTTTCTGCTGCCTGATGGGATTCAAAACATGCTTCCTCATATATTCCTTCACGGTAGACAGCTATGGCGGAAGCATAATTTCTCTCCGCCTGCCTCAACCAATCCCCATATCGAGAAACCATCGAGGCCACACCATCTAGTCTAAAGCTGTATTTAACGAATTAATAAAGAATTGGTAAAAACGTGGGGAACGCATGCAATGGATTACGTGAAGCAAGGATGTGAGGGAATCAATATAAGTGGGGTAGCTTAATGCAGCAAGCAACAGAGGATTCGGGAGCGCCGGGGGCGGGATTTGAACCCGCGCGGGGTTGTCCCCACCGGCTTAGCAGGCCGGCGCCCTACCAGGCTAGGCGACCCCGGCTCTATCTACTTACCACATTGATGTAGAGTATTTATCCTTACTTATCTTTCAATGTTGGCCGCGGCCTCCCGTAGAGAACTACTGCATAGCCCACTAGAGCCCTTCCACGCCTTCCTCAGCCCCGTTGACCCTTGAACGCCTGTAGCCAGGGTTAGGTTGCTCCCTTCCGGGCCTGGCCTGGTTCCCCCAGCTAAGGCGGTTGGCCCCCCTCCTCCGAGAGGAGCTCCGCCACTACAGGCCCCAAGGGGCGGAGTTCACTGTATGGCGTGGGGGTTAGTGGATGCAGTAGTCCCCCACGGGATTATCTGGCCTCCCCCCTTATTGAGGGTGAAGAGGCCCTACCCGCGGCCATTAATATACTTTGCTTAGGGGGTTAAATACGTAAAGCCCATGGACTCTAAATCATTAAGGCAGTAGTGCGAGTATGAGTATTATTAGAGTGGCTGTACTGGCAGCATAACTTATGAATGGCTTCTTCAGCAACTCCCTTAGTGCTTGGCCTCCATCAGTTATGAATAACGGCACTGAGTTTATTGCTCCAAGACTGAAGTTAACTATGTACAGCCAGTACATGGCTAGAGAAATAGCCAGTGCTGCGTGGACTCCAATAGACTCAGCTATAGATCTATTTGGAGCAAGCTGCACTACCTCAATACCTATCCTACTTCCAGCGGGCTTAGTGAATCCAATGACTTCCTCAGAGCCGTTGGGCCAAATAACTTTAATTAAAACATCCCTGGCTTCACTAACGTTAGCCACCTTACTCAACGACTCAATGGTCGCCGGCTCACCATTTATTTCAATAATCACTGTATACGGCCTTAAGCCTATTGACTCAGCTAGGCTGCCAGACTTCACGTCTAACACCAGTAATCCGCTTGAATTAATTAGTAGCGGCAGCATAAGCAATGTGATTAAGCCTAGCGCTGCATTTGAAGCAGGCCCAGCAATTAGGGAGAGCACTTTTGACTTAGCGCTGGCGTTGTCGTAGGACTCTTCATCTAGCTCAATGAATGCAAGCGGCAACACTGCTATTAACGCGAACCCTGCTTTCCTAACTCCAATACCCCTAGACCTAGCTACAATAGCGTGGCTGAATTCATGTATTGAAGCAGCTAGTGCTACAGCTAGAATGAAGAACAGTAAGTCTACGCCCCTAACATTTAATCCAGGCACAAGTAGCTGGGGCTTAAGTTCTTCAGGTATCTTTACTAAGCCTACTCTAGCTGCAGCTGATGAAACCATAGTTGCGTAAAATACATACACACTGTATGCGACTAACGGTATTGAGGCATAGCTAATTGCTGAAGCAAGCTTGCTCTGCCTGGGGCTATACGGCCTCTTGTAAACCAGCGCTACTCCATAAACTAGCTTTAATCCACGCTTGTTGAACCACTCCTTCTTCAACAAGTAAGCAGCGTCCATGCACAGCCAGAATGAAGCTAGGCTAGCTATAAATACTATGAGCTCTCTCAAAGCACTTCCCACAGCTTAAAGTATTAAACTACTGAAGCTACTTTAAAACCTGTAATCCTAGTGAAAAAGCCCGTAGGATTGCAACCATGGTTAGAGAGAAGATAGCTAAGGCTCCAGAATATAGGGAGGTAGTGTATGATGAGAGTAGGTGGGCGCTCTTAAGGAAGTTAAGAGATGAGGCTCGTGGAATAATGAATGCTCTAGCTAGCAGTGGACTGGAGCCCTACGCGCACGGGAGCATAGCTAGAGGGGATGTATGGGAGGGCAGCGACATAGATGTAGTGTTGTTGACTCCTACTCCAAGCTATAGAGTTGAAATATCCTTGGAGTCCTCGGGCTACGTTATTAGAGAGAAGTACATAGTTATGGCTACTCCGGGGAGCACTCCTAAAGCATACTTAGTGCTTGATGAAGCTGGCAGAAGGGTGGTGAGCTTTCCATTACTAAAGCTGCAGAAGAGGGAGAGTGAATTCTACTACTTTAGTGGAGTGATTGGATTAAGCGATCTATTGAAGGGGGTCAGAGTCCCTGGAGTAGATAAGAGGCTTGTACTCATAGAGCCAACGCTGAGGGGGCATAGGGAGGCTCCAGTCATAGGTTTTGAATCAAGAGTAGCTGAAATACTGAAAATAAGTGTAGACACTGTTTTAGAGAGAACGAGAGTTCTCACAAGGAGAGATGAAATAGGCCGTACAGGGGTATTCATAAAGCACTGCGTGCTGAGCGAAGCATCTATTGAAGAGGCGTTGAATGAATTAGCTATGAAGAACCAGTGGGTTAGGAGGATCATTATTGAACGCTCCTAGAG
This sequence comes from uncultured Sulfolobales archaeon, assembly GCA_938003605.1. The sequence goes on from CALKYD010000031.1 coordinate 4,926, forward strand.
GGATACGCTACAGCCTTAAGACAGGCTACGTAATTGGCTCTCTCCCCCCTGGATGCAGACACTGCCTGCTTGGGGGGAAGATGGTTGTATTCATAACTGGCCTGTGTTTAGACAACTGTTGGTACTGCCCAATATCTAGGGAGAAGTCTGGGAGGAGAACTATTTACGTTGATGAAGTCAGAGCCACGAGCTATAGCGATGTAATTAATGAAGCGTATAGAGTGAGAGCTCTTGGAGCTGGGATAACGGGAGGAGATCCAATAATACCGCTTGACGTTACAATCAACTTGATCAAATTACTCAAGGAAGAGTTTGGAGATGAATTCCACATACATCTTTATACTACCGGCAGACTCGTCGACGATAGCGTCCTAGAAGTGCTTGAATCAAGCGGGTTGGATGAACTCAGAATACACCCATATAAAGCCGAGTACCTGGAGGCTGTTGAAAGAGCCGTTAAGTATAGCTTCGACGTAGTCGTTGAAGTGCCGTTCATACCGCTGCCCAGTTACGTAGACTACATCAAGGACCTTTTAATGAAGCTAGATGAAGTTGGAGTCAAGTACGTAAACATAAATGAATTTGAGGTATCTGATTCAAACATTGAGGCAGTGCTGCTAAGAGGCTTAAAGCCCAAGGGCGTCACTCTTGAAGGCGTAGAGTCATCTGCAGTAGAGCTCATTGAATGGGCCTCAAAGACTGTTAAGAAACTAAGCATTCACTACTGTACAGTAGAATTCAAGGACAAAGTTCAATATAGGCTGAGGATGGTTAGAAAAGCTTCAACAGTGTTTGGGCTACATGAAGCTCCAACAGTGAACGGTACATTAATAAGCGTGGAGACGCTTAATGAAGTTCAAGGCTATGCCATAAGATTCAACGATAGGAACTACCTAGTTATGGGCAAGCCCTTCCTTAAGGGAATGGGCGTTAAAGGAGTTTTAAGAGAATACTATCCAGGCGGGGAAAGCAGGGCTCTCTATGAGAGAAGCGTGCTGTATTGACTCCTAGCCTCACGATGCATTAGTGAATAGCGTAGGATTGCTACAACTCCGCCGAGCGACTCCACTTGGGCTTCAACATCGCTTCCCCTAGGGATTACAATTACTTCAGAGCCCTTAGCGTAAGCTTCTTCAATTAAATTCAGCAACTTCCTCCTCTCTTCGTCGTTACTTGTCTTCAGAGAGCTTTCGGATACAAGAAGCGTCTTTATAGCATTACTTATAGCTGCTTCCTCAACCTCCCTTAGCCCGTAGGCCACCATGGATTCTCTTTCTTGAAGTAACTTAGTGAATTCATTGAATGCTTTCTCAGCTTTTATCAACTCAACGTCCTTTAGTGCGCTGGTAACAACGTCTCTCCTGCTTAACTCAAGGAGCCCTGCGTATCCCCCCATTGATGTGGAGTCGTAGTAAAGCACTATTCTTCTACGGGCTTTCTCAAGTACTTTATTGCCGACTCTATGCTTTAATTGGCCGGGCCCTCCAATGATTACTACGTTGACTCCATGCCTATCAATGAGCTCTATGACTGAGTCAGCAACTCTATTCAAGTAGTTTTCGAGTTCTTCTTCAAAGCCCGGGCTATCTTTCCCGGGTAGATGGGAGTGTGATTCAAGTAGCTTTTGCAATCCTTGGCTGGTCAGTAGGGCTACTCCAACTTCTTCATAGTCTATTGCTACTAGCACTACGTTTTCCCTGGAGCTAGAAGCTTTCTCCAACCTATCTAGCAATACCTTAGGCCACTTCTCCTTACATAGCATTACTATTGAGCCTGTGCCTATGCTTAAAGCATGGTGTTTGCCTATAACTCCGTGTTCATCTGGTCCCTCTACAATTACTCCTCTTACTCTAAGCTTATCGCTGAACTGCTGGTATTCCACTTCTTCAACTCTTACAGCTACGTTCATCGGGATCCTCCTACTCTCCCCGCTTCCCTCAAACTTCACTTCTCTAGTTGTTTTTGAAGCAACTATATCCCCGCTCTCAACGACTGTATAGAAGATCCATAGGTCGTCTGGGGTCTCTAGCTGAAGCACTATGTAGCCTTTATCAAGCCTCTTCTCAACTATCCTCACTGTAATCCCCCATAGGCTACTCAAATGCTGTACAGTATTTTTAGCTCAATTGAACTCGCTACTTATGGAGATGGCTTTGCGCAGTGTTATTGAGTCGGAATTGCTGATTAGAGTTGTTGAGCCAAGGGATTTAAGGGAGGTCTATGAAGTTGAGTTAATGAGCTTTGCGGGAAGCCTTACTTACGACTTCCCAGTGTTCTTGTTTTACTACGCTACAGCCCGCGACTTATTTCTTGTAGCAGAAGCTCTAAGTAGAGTAATTGGGTACGTCATTGGGTTAATTGAGCTACGCTGCAGAGAATTCCTAGGCCATGTAATTTCAATAGCTGTGCACCCTCTGTACAGAGGCTTAGGCATAGGGAGTAGGCTATTGAAGGCTCTTGAGGAGAGGCTTGCTTCAAGAGGTGTTCAAAGGATATTTCTTGAAGTAGACGTGCTAAATGAGCCAGCCATAGATTTCTATAGGAAGCATGGATACGTAATTTCAGGAGTGCTGAAGAACTACTATGGGGTGAGCGATGCATACGTTATGATTAAGGAAGTTAGAGCTGCATTAAAACAATTTAAGTAGTTAACTAACTAATAGCGTTGGGGGAATTTGTGCATAGGGAACTGCTGACTTTCTACGTGCTGGACGTATCGTACGAAGTAGTAGGCAA
>CALKYD010000032.1 GCA_938003605.1 uncultured Sulfolobales archaeon
GATCAGCTAGCTTAAAGCATTCATCTGTTTTACAGCCATATACGTCTATCGATAGCTCCTCCGGAGGGCTCTTATCCAAAACCCTATCCTTAATCTCCCTACATAACTTCACTCCTCTTACAGTTATTGAGAACAAGGGCTTTGGCTTGTGGAACTCGTAGTACAGTTTGTAGAAAGCTATTCTCCCAGGGTTCCCCCTATACTCAAGGACTACAGCGAAGTACTTTGCGGCTAGGGAGGTTAATTCATAGATCAATTCGACAAGGGACTTCTTTCCTCTACTCAGTTTAAACGAGTTGGGGATGCAGTAGACTAGTTCATTTACCAAGCTCCTAGTTCTCCTACTAGGCCTGCGCGACGTTGTAAAAACAATTTGCATAGAAGAGCTCCGCTACGTCCCTGATACGTACTTGGGGAAGTACTTGCTTAACTCCGTTCTTGGAGTATAGGCTCCTCCAGCCCACGTGTTTCCACACTTCCTGCACTTCCATAAGCCAGTGCTCACTCTATAGACAGTCCCTCTTGAAGCACAGAATGGGCAGCTGTGAGCAGAGTACCTTTTCATCAATATGTCTCTAACTTTCTTCCTTAACGTTGAGCCATACCTAGCTCCATAGCGTCCAGCTACCTTTACTACCCTTGTTCTACCCATAGTTGCTCAGCCCATTGTTCACCAGCGTTGTTGCTTCTCTATCTTTAAACAGTTTTTAATGCTTTCTCTAGAAGTGCAAGTAGTTCGCGGCTTTTCCCAATGGCTGTATCTACTGCATACCTTAATTCACTTACTGATAGCCCTCCTCCGCTTTTCTGTATTCCAACTATTCTGCTACTGCTATCAATGCCTATGGTAATTTTAGCTTCAGCCAATATTTCTTCATCCAGATTCGGATCTACCAACATGTACCCCCCGATCTTAACTAGTGTGACTGTCACAACGTTTAACTTTACTGGAAGCTGTTTATCCATAATGCTGTGATCCACTTTAACTTGATCATTCTCTATCGACACTAGCTTCGGCAGCCTAGCTACGTTTAGTGCAGCCATTGATGCAAGAGTGCTTGCATCAGTTACATTTCCATCGTGGTCGAGCAAGTATATGTCATTGTATATGCTCCACGAGTACTTCCCTGGAACTAGGACTAACTCCCCTAGATCTATTGACTTCGACTCCCTCAAACACCTATCTATTACTCTAGCAACTTCAACAGCATTCTCATCTGGAGGGCCTGGCTCAAACGATGGAGATGCCAAAGGCACGAACTCCGCATGAACTTGGAGCACTCCTTCACTAGGTCTATCAGGGAAGGGCCTTTCAACACCTATCTTTACTCCAACGAGGACAGACGTGTTACCAAGTTTAACTAGTGCAGAGCCGTTGCTCCTCCTAGGGATAGGGTTTAGCTCTATAGTTATGGGCCTAAAGTCCTCAAACCCCCTTCCATCAACTCTAGCCCCCTTCCTTAATGCATAGATTATTGCCTCCCTCTTAAGTTTAGGTATTGGAGGCTGTATTGGTGTTACACTCATGTTACAGCACCTCTATTCCTCTACGTAAAGCATGTACTTCTTCGATAAAGCCTCTTTCTGCAATCTATAGATTTCAGATATCCCTTTCACTGCCAACTCCATTGCTGCATCAAACTCCTCCTCAGTCATGACTCCATTTAATTGCAGCAGGACTATTTGATTAAGGGAAGGCATCATGCCAACAGGCATATCGGCTTCACCATACTCATCCTCAACTTCATCTATATCTAAAACTATTACTCCATCAATTTTCCCGACGGCGACAGCAGCTATTAAATCCCTCATTGGTATTCCTGCATCAGCTAATGCAAGTGATGCAGCCGTTAAGCCGGCGGTTCTAGTGCCTCCATCGGCTTGTAGAACCTCTATGAATATGTCTATGGCAGATCTTGGGAATAGCTCAGTGAATATGGCTGATTCAAGTGCTTCTCTAATAACTTTAGACAACTCAATCTCCCTCCTGCTCGGTGTTGGAGACTTTCTTTCAACAGTAGAGAAGGGGGCCATGTGATACCTGCATCTAACTATGGCTTTCTCGGGGGAGAGCATGTATTTAGCTGGGGGTTCTCGAGGTCCATAAACAGCCGCTATAACTTTAGTGTTCCCAAATTCAACTAGTGCAGAGCCATCGGCGTTCTTCAATACTCCAACCTCCATTCTAACAGGCCTAAGCTCATCTGGTCTCCTACGGTCGTGGCGCAATCCATCCTCTCCAATCAATGGAGGCCTGCTACTCATAGTATTCCAGCCCTCTTCTTCTCATCCTCAATGAACTTCCTCACTCTATCAGTTAGCCCAGGTATGTGGGCTTCACTCTCTATCTTCCTAACAGCTCTAATTACTATGTCCTCCAGCAATGAGTTCGGGCACTTTATCCAGATCCTTCCATTGACAGCTACAGTTATGTTGCAGTTAGTCAGAGACGTGAGTACTTCAATCATTGTCTTCCTCTTCCCAACTATTCTTGGAACTCTGCTAGGCTTTACATCTATGACTACTCCCTCAACTATTTTCCCAAGGCCTTTAGCTTTAGCGGTCAGTATTGGCCCCCTAGATCTATCGAAGATGAGTACTTTAGCTAGAACGTAGTCGCCTACATCGAGGTACTTCCTAATGTCGTCAGTTAATGGATTAAACTGCTCTATTGCCTCACTAGCGTTTAGAACTGCTTTATACGGAGCCCTTATATCAATAAACCAGTTCGTTACTCCTACTCCAACAACTACTCCAATAACTAGGTCTCCCTCCTTAGGTACTACAACTCCTTCAAGAGGTATTATTGATACAGCGTTCTCCTTTACTTCAGCTAAGCCTATAACTGTTCCATATACCTTGCTTCCAACTTTATACGTGTAGGAGCCAGCTATGACGTCGTCTCCTTCAGCCAATAGATCCCCGGGCTTAACTATCTGCCTATTAGCTACGTATATGTTAGCCACTGCACTCACCCTACTCCAACTACTTTAATTGAAGCTGTACCCTTCGTAAGGCTATTAACTTTATCTATGAACTCGCTCTGCGCGCCAGCCGGTATTTCTATCTCTAAGTACAGGTCTCCATTGCTGAGCCAGTTGGCTCTCTTGACTTGGCCTAAAGCCGTTAATTGCTTGTATGCTTTGCCAGCGTGCTCCGATGGAATGCTTACTGCTAGTAGGGCTTTAGCGATCTTTATTGGCATGACCTTCGAGATCTTTGATATTGCTTCCTGCAGCTGGGCTTCAACGCTCTTGTAAGGATCTATTGCTACCTTCGCTTGCTCTAGTGCAGCTTCAATTCTCTTAACAGGTATGGGGAGCTTTGTCTTCGGGTCTACAGCATTCCTAGCTATTAAGTTGATCAGCTGCCTCTTCTTAGCCTCAATTATATGCCTCCTCTGCTCAGAAGTTAATTGTAGTTCCCCGTTCTTAACTATCTCAAATGCTACTTTCTTTACGTCATCTGTTCCAAATACTTCCCTAAGGCTTTCAGGAGATGCCTTCAACCCCTTCCTAGCATCCTTGTATATGATGTCCCCTACGAGTAGTTCATCTATGCTGACGCTCGCCCCCTCCTTCACTTTCAGAGCTGCATCGGGATCCACCAAGATCTCGAATCTATGTCCTTTTGCTTCATATTTAGCTATTACATGCCTACTCGACAATGTACCACCACAGCGATCAGAGCCCTTATCCTAAGTCTAATATCGTTCCCCAACTAATAACTGCTATTAAACTTGAACTAGCGTAAGTTAAAGAAAGTCATTCGAGAAGAGCGCTTATCTCCTCTATAGACAGTATTTTGAACTTCCTCTCCTCAACATCTACATAGCCTATCTCGAGG
>CALKYD010000033.1 GCA_938003605.1 uncultured Sulfolobales archaeon
CTGCCTCAATAATAATGCTTTCAGAGGGTCTAAAGACTAGGTTTAGAGTCATTAGAGGAAGCTATAGGCCGTAGACTTTTTGAAGCAGTACTTAATCCTGCAGCATTACTTAAAGGAAGCAGTTAAGAGCTTCTCCTAAGCTAGTGCTTCAAAGCCTGTGTTAAGAGCTCGCCAAACAGGCGTAAGTAATGAATACCTACGGACGCCTTCCTTGAAGGACTGCTTGTAGACCGACCACTAATCATTAATTAAGGAGTTGAGTTTATAATGGTTCTATAGGTGTTTGAATTGGCAAAGATCGATTTCTTGAGGCACATAGTTAACCCCATATTGAGTAAGTACAGTGAATTATGGATTGGGCGCGTAGAGGGGGGGAGGAGCTTAATGCAAGTACTCAATGAAGTAAGGCAGTTGTTCTATAGAGCGGAAAACGCCTATAACTTCGGCATTTATGGAGGGGATTTAAGGGGATTAGCTGAATATTTGTTAAGCAAGGACTTCGACTTAGTCATCTCAGTGCTTAAATCAGCTAAAGCTACTGAAGTAGTTGAGAAAATACTTGAGGAAACCGTTAAGAAGTACGGTGAGCACACAGTGGTTATAGAGGCATGTAAAAGAAGGCTTAGTGAACTGAGGAGTCAGGAAGCTCATTTACAGCCTGTTGAAAACCATTGGGCTAGAGCTGTTGAAACCATAAGGAGGGAGGTTGAGGCTGTTGCACCTAAAGCAAACATAGCTATAGATAGGGAAGCAGTCAGCGTAAAGACAGACGTCCTCGAACTCCTTGTTACAAAGACTGAGGAAGGATTGAAACTAGATGCGAGGGTTTCCATAAGTAAAAAGTATAAATCTTTAAGTGAATTAATAGAGTACTTAAGTAATCTCATAAAGTCTTTCCACTAGCGGTGCTCCATATTGAAGGGCTTAGTGATATTCGACTGCGATGGTGTGCTCACAGAAGATGATAGTAGCTGGCAATTGCTCCATAAGTACTTTGGGTCAACAGGTTCACATGTAGCTGAACTATACAAGAGAAACATCATTAGCTACCTTGATTGGATGAAGATAGACGTAGCATTAATGATCAATTCTTGGGGCAAGCCAATAACGAGGAAACTAGTGGAGGAAGTACTGAGTAAGACAAAGGTAAGGCCTGAGTCATGCGCAGTTTTTAAAATGCTTAAGCAACATGGCTTTATTGTAGGAATAGTTAGCAGTGGAATAGATATATTAGTTAAAAGAATCTGCAGAGATGTTGGAGCAGACATCTGTTTATGCAATGAATTGCTGTTCATTAATGACGAACTCGCCCCCGGCGGAAAAGCCTGGGTTCCACTGCTTGAAAAGCCCTTCATAGTGAAGTCCTTAGCTAGATCCTTTGGAATAAGCTTGGAGAAAGTGGCTTACGTAGGTGACAGCGAGTGGGATGAGGAAGTCTTTAAAGTAGTGGGGCTTCCAATAGCCATGAGTACTTGCAATAATTGCGTTAATGCAAGAAGCTATGTCAACAACTTATGGGAAGTTGCAGACGTAGTTAAAGAGTATTTCTCTAAGTTTCAATAAGCTAGGTGCTTTACCCTAAACTTAAATCCCCTCTTCTCAAGGCTTCTCAAAGCATTTTCAACGCTACTGTACGATAATGCTTCAAAGACTATTTCAACAATAGCTTTGGTTGGAAGCATTTGGGGAGAGTACCTATCGTGTCTTACATCAACTACGTTTATGTTATTAATGGCCAGTACTTCGAGCACGTCGTGTAGAACTCCCGGCTTATCATCCACTACTCCCTCTATTGTCACTAGTCTGCCGGCTTTAGCCATTTCATGCATTATTATCCTAGAGAGCAAGGGTGGATCTATGTTGCCTCCACTAACTATTGCTGTAATAAAGTCTCCGCGTGACTCGTGGGTTTTTGACAGGAGAGCTGCTATGGCTAAAGCGCCTGCGCCTTCAGCAATTATCTTCCCTCTCTCCAATAGGAAGAACACAGCTCTTGAGATATGCTCTTCGTCAACTAAGACTATGTCGTCTACGAGAGCCCTTATAATCTTAGAAGTAATTTCACCCGGCCTCTTTACTACAACTCCATCAGCTATGCTGTAGTGCGGCGTATAGTCCGCTTCACCTTTTAGAAAATGCTTCATAGTTGATGCAACTAAAGGCTGTACGCCGATGACTCTTGAACTTCTGCAGAGATGTTTTATGACAACAGCTATTCCTGAAGCTAGTCCACCACCGCCTATTGGCGTGAGGACTTCATCTGGGCACCCGACTTCATCAACTACCTCCATCGCTACAGTACCCTGGCCAGCTATGACTTCAATATCGTCGAATGGGTGGATGAACTCATATCCCCTCTCAGAAGCTATGGCTAACGCTTTGGCGTAAGCATCGTCGTAGATCTTTCCATGCAGAATCACTTCAGCTCCATAGCTCTTAGTGGCATTTACTTTAGTCGGGCTAGCTGTTTCAGGCATAACTATTACTGCACGCACTCCAAAGGCTTTTGCAGCATATGCAACCCCCTGAGCGTGGTTTCCCGACGAAGCAGTCACTACTCCTCTTAGATCAACCCTCTCAAGCAATCTATAGATCTTGAAGAGCGCTCCACGAACTTTGAAAGAACCTGTTTTCTGCATGTTTTCAAGCTTTAGTGCAACGTTTTTTCCAACTTCCTCGTTAAGGCTCGCTATGCTTATCACAGGAGTCCTATGTACATACTTCTTTATGACTTCTAAAGCTTGAGTAGAGAGATCATATGCTTCCTTAAATGCGTTGACGGACTCATTTAAGCCGCTCACGCGCTCCACCCCCTATAGTGTTTAGAGCCAGTGAGTATTACCCCCCTCCTCCTTAACTCAACTATCTTTAAGCCAATGGACTCCTGGCTCACCCAGGTTCCATAAGCTCTCCCACTCCCAATAAGCTTGCTCACTTTCTTCTTTACCCAACTGGGCAGCTGCCTTGGCTCAGCTGCAGCAAGAGGTGTGCCTGGTAGAGGTATAAATGAATGCAGGTGTATTACAGCGCCCATGCTGGCTAAGCGCTCAATGGCTCTCAGAGTCTCATTATAGTCATCCTCGCTTTCCCATGGAAATCCAAGTATGAAGTCTACGTCAACTCTAAAGCCGGCTTTAGCTAGTGCAGTAAACGCCTCGTAAACATCATCGACTGTATGCCCCCTCCTTATGGCTTTTAAAATCCTCTCGCTCCCTGATTGAGCTCCAATAATTACTCTCTTATTTGATGCATACTTCTTCAGCATTCTAGCAGACTCTTCAGTAACGTACTCTGGCCTAACTTCACTTGGGAAAGAGCCGTAGAATATCCTTGCTCCATAAACTTC
>CALKYD010000034.1 GCA_938003605.1 uncultured Sulfolobales archaeon
TTGTAATTCTTAAGAGCTTTCACTTCTTTAAGCATATTCTATACTTACTACTTAGTCTATTCAAATCTCTGTTTTGAAACTGCTAGCTAGGTAGTGGGTTTCACGGCGATGAATTCATGGAAGTTAATGCTCATGGAGAGCTGTTTTCAAGCCTAGCATTTTGATTTCTAGCAGCTAGCAGTGCTCTAGAGTCCTTTGGGAATAGGGGGCTTCATAGATAAGGCGATGTTAAGCTAGTGATGGGCTGCAGAGTATTTAAAGAAGTACGGTGTGGAGGACTTCTATTAAGTTTCTTGGGGTAAGGATCCTGTAGTTTTTACTTTTTAACCCCAATTTACTTAATTCTGCTTCCCTGCTTAGTGATACGAACATTACTGCAACGATCTTGGCATACAGCCTATCTAAGTAATTTAGTAACGTCACTAAGACCTCTATATCCTCAATGCCTGAATCTACTACCAGCACTTTATCCTCCTTGCTGAAGCAGTCCCTTGGTATAGTGAATGCATCAACATAGCCCGTACTTCTTACAAGGGATAGTATGCATGGATCCTTTACAGCGATGCTTCTTGATGATAGGCATATTGGAGTATTGATGTATGAGGCAACTGATGTAGCTATCGATGAACTATAGTTGTCGGGCATTGATATAGTGCAGTCAACTCTCTCATCATATCTCTTAAGTATGAGAGCTGTTAGAAAGCCTAAGAGCTCTAAGAACCCTGGGTTTCTTAAGTACTTAAAGGATGATGATTCATCAGTTAACGTGCTCTTCAATACGTGCTCAAAGAGCCTTCTTTCCTTAAACTTCTCAAGGATCTCTAGAGCAGTCTTCTTTTCAGGTATAGCCCTTAGAGCAAGGTACTTCCATATATTTTGAGAAGGTATGTCAAATATTTCCTCAAGCTCTTTGAATGAATAAAAGGATTTAACTATCTTAAGCAAATTATAGGCTAAAAACCTCGACTCATCCTCACTTATCCTTAGAGAGCTACTCACAGAGATCATCCTTTAAACAAGCCTTACCACCTACATTAGTCTTGCAACGAGGTTTAAAGTTTTCTATTTTCTGAAACTACAGATCTCTAAATTAATGTCTCTAGACATAGCATTACACAAGCTTACTCAACATTTTAATCTACTCAACATAAACTGCTAACATGACGTAGGGTGGTCTAATGAAGAAGAAGGAGAAGAAGAAAGAGGAGAAAAAGAAGGAAGAGAAGAAGTGATTTTCTTCTTGCATCTTTCAATGAAAAACATGTTTTTACAACTAAGGTTAAGCATGTTTAAAACGCGCTTGCCTCAACGACTGATCAACATTCATTAGAAAAAGATCTATAGCGCCTGATTAAGCTCCCCATGTCCAGCGATTAGCAGGCAAGGCTGAGGAACTCCAGCCTAGATCGTTATTGAAGCCTGCTTTCATTAAGGCTTAAAAGCTTTACCATGCTCAATACATTTAGGGGTGTGACTCTTACCTGAACCATTCGTACTGTATGTGAGTAAGAGGTTTATTGATAAAGCATCTAAAACTTTTGGCTTAGGGCTTGTCGTTAGAAAGCCTTTAGCAGACATACTTAAGAAAATGAATATTCCACTTAAGGAACTCAGCAGAGAGGAAGCTAAAGAAGCTTTAGATAGAGTTGCTGAATCTGCAGGCATAACTATCTCCATCGGCCAAGTCATTAAACACTTAACTCTTTCATTACTTCTCCCAACAGGCTTAGCTATAGCGTCGGCGAAGAAGATATTCTATAGATCTGGCGTTGAAACTGGAGACTCCATTATACTTGACTTCCTCATAGAGATCCCCAGGGCGTTTAGGCCATCGCTTTACTACGACCTATTGCTCATAGTTCCAAAAACAGAAGTTGGAGAAGCGAACACAAAGCGAGTAATTAAGACAATTGCAGAGAAAACGAGCGTACCACCACTAACTGATGAGGAGTGGGAGGAAGCAAGGCCCATAGTAGAAAAACTCAGAGAACAACTTAGAGTAAGAGGGGTGGAGGAAAACCTTTGGAAAACTCTATGATCCTTTAGTATATCGAATTCAACAAAGACTCTTGAGACTACTCCTCAAATTTCACAGCACTAACGCTGCGTGATGGAGCGTTAATTCCAACTCCTATGTTTTCCTCTAGGTTGAAGTTCGCTCCACACTCCATAGTGGTTCAAGCATGTTACCTCTCAAAGATCCACGTTGTCTCAAGCCCTTTATCCATGAGCTTAACCCCCCTTTTCTCAAGTTCACTTCTAATGGAGTCAGCTAAGTCGTATAGCTTTCTTTGCCTAAGCTCTTTACGTACATCTACTATGACTTTAAGTAAATCATCTACAAAACTCTTCAATTCTTCAGGAATTTCCTCAAAATACTTATCTAGTACGCCAAGCACTGCATTATACTCCCTGAGCAATTGATATGCTTTCCACACAAGAGTGTATTTCGGGCTATACTGCAACTCTCTGTAAACTATTGCCGTAAGTTCGTGGACTGCTGACAGTGCTTTAGCAGTATTGAAGTCGTTTGAAAGAGCTTCGTGAAACTTCCTCCTGGTATCCATGACTTCCCTCAACACCTTTAAGTCATTTTCATTCATGTAGTGTTGTTCCCCTGCCTCCTTAGACAACTTCTTAAGAATGTTTACTGCTCCCACAAGTCTTTCGTAAAAGGCATTTGCTTGTTCAAGAGCTTCATCGCTGTAGTCCTGGGGCTTTCTATAGTGAAGGTTTAAGTAGAAGATTCTATGTACTTCAGGCCTCCACTTCTTAAAGGACTCCCTTAATGCAATTATGTTACCCAAGCTTTTACTCATCTTATCTCCATGAACCATCAATAGCCCTGTGTGGACCCAGTACTTAACCCAGGGTCTTTTGCCGAAGAACGATTCGCTCTGCGCTCTTTCATTCTCATGATGTGGGAATAATAGGTCGCTTCCACCACCATGTATGTCTATTGTTGAGCCCAAGTACCTACTGCTCATAACGCTGCACTCAATGTGCCACCCAGGCCTTCCCTTACTCCATGGAGAGGGCCACCAAGGCTCGCCGGGCTTAGCTGCCTTCCATAATGCAAAGTCGTATGGATTCCTCTTCTCTCGGAGAAACTCTTCCTCCTGACTCCACAGAGCCTTATCTCGCTTACCGCTTAGCGAACCATAATCAGGGTATTTATCTACATTGAAGTAGACATTCCCGCTTTCAGTTACATATGCATAATCATTCTCTACGAGTACTGATATGAACTCTATTATTTCATTAATGTGGCTGCTAACCCTTGGGTGAAGATCCACCTTTATGTTTAACTTAGATATGGCGTCCATGTAATCACTAGTGAATTCATTGACTACGCTAGTCCAATCCCTTCCCTCAGAATTAGCCCTATTAATGATCTTGTCATCTATATCAGTTATATTCACTATGAAGTAAACGTTGTAGCCTCTTAAACTGAAGTACCTTCTCAATGCGTCGAAAATTACGTAAGTCCTCCCATGACCTACGTGAGCATAGTCGTAGACAGTCGGCCCGCATACATAGGTTTTCACTATCCCAGGATCGCTTGGCTTAAACAGCTCCACGCTTTTCGAATAGCTATTGTATATCCTTATGGTTTCATTTAAATCACTGCTCATATGCAAACACCACTCCCCGCCCACAGCTTAAGACCCAGGGTCTATTTATCAGACTCCCCAATCCCCCATAGATCTATGTGTTCAGGTGTATGTAGAGCAACTGCAGATAGAAAGTTATGAATTGGAGTTAATAAGTATGTTCAATGACTACGCGTGTAGCCATAGTTTGGCTCTAACTACTCTCTCAGGCTAAGCTACGTAGTCTTTAATAGACTTGCATAGCTCTTGAGTTCATAGCTCTCGGCTTTTTAGCTTCATCAAGCTCCACTCCTTTCGGGGTGGACTTGGCTCTCCACATCTGAAGGTTTAATACAGCTACGACATCCCTATCCGTTATTGCATTACATTTACCGCACTTCATTAACCCGCCCTCATGGGAAGCCATGCTTCCAGAGCGGGAGGGAGCGTTCTCCGCGGACTTGCAAAGCCCCAATAGTCTTTGCCACGAGGAAATGGGGTTCCAACCTAAGTTGGTGTTTTATTTGAAATTACTAATAACTGTTCCGGAAGAATCTCTTTAACCTGTATTAAACAAGTATAGGAGTGGTGTGCCTATGTTTATAGAGAAGAGCTTCGCTAAAGTTCTCGGCGAAATAATTTCATGCATTAACGTCATCAACAATGACTTAGCCGAACTATACATAGAGCTCTCACATAAAGTTGATTCCATCCAAGCCTTCACTTTACTGAGGCAGATGTCTGTAGAACTGTATCACCACATATCGTTAATTGAAGGAATACTCCTATTACTTGGCTTAAAGGAGTATTCAACATCATCTAAGGAAAAGTGTTATGAAGCCATGGGTTTTTCTGGAAACATATTGAAAATTACTAAGGGATATGTAGAATCTGTGAAAGTTATTTCAAGAGATGAACTTTCCGAAATAATTAATGAATTGCAAAGACTTCATAGAGAGCTCTGCGAAGAGATCTATGAGGGAAAGGTGCTCATATTAATTAAACATGCCTTTAGATCTGGGATGTTTAATGGAAAGCGCTATGAAGCCGTTGTTAGCGTTTTAAAGAAAATTATAAACGATCACAAGGAAAATCAAACGATCTTAATGCATTTAACTGAATAATTATGGAGTAGTTTCCCGAACTCGTACACGAGGTATTCTGCAAAGTCGTAGAGCTAGGTAGTAATAAACTGATGCAATTGACTAACGAGAACACTTGTGGAACCTAAAGCTCTAAGTATTGTTAGACGTCAATACATCAAGTATTGCCTTTGAAACACTAATGTATGTGTCCTTCAACTCCCCAGTCCTTAAATACGCTTTGTCCCCACCAGCTAAGCTATTGCTTACTACGAGGACGCACGCTGTTCTCCAGCCCCTCATCCATCCAAGTGAGAAGAGAGCTGAGCACTCCATTTCTACAGCCAGCACCCCCCTCCTACTCCACTTTTCAACAAAGCCTGGGTCTTCAGCGTAAAACGCATCGCTACTTACTACTGGGCCTGAATAGATCTTTAGGCCTGCTTTCCTCATGTAATTCATTATCCTTACTGTAAGCTCTGGATCGGGGGCGTTCGGCGGGCAATCTCCCTGAAAGTACTGACTTATGACTCCTTGATTGCTGTGGGCAGCTGATGTAGCTACAATTATTGAACCAACAGCTATATCCTTTCTTAGGCTGCCGCAAGAACCCAGTCTCACCATAGTGTTTACACCAAGCATTCCCAGTTCCTCAAATACTATTGCTGCACTAGGAGCTCCAACTCCGTGTACAGCAATGGATACAGCTGATCTACGGTATTTCCCTGTATAGATCAGGAATCCGCGGCTCTCGCTCACCAGCTTTGGATCACTCAGCAAGTCCTTTATTAAAGCCGCCCTGGCTGGGTCTCCAACAACTATGGCTTTCTCCGCTACATCCCCTTTCTTAGCTGAAATATGGTATGGAGGTGCCTTCACTTTGAACGCCCCCTCCTCCTAACTCGCTTCACTTTCACTCGTGAATACGGCTTAGCTGTTTGGCAAAGCTCCTCTCTGAGGATTATTCTTAAGCTGTTTTCACTATACACGCCTATCGCATCGCATTCCACGCCATCAATTTTTACTTCTCCATCGTATACATATAGGTCGTCGTGTACTTCATACTCTTTTGTTTGAGTGAGTCTCTCACCGTCAGCCTTAAATAGAACTAGCTTGCGTAGCCTTGCGAGCCCTGGATTAATCACTATACCTCTGCCTTCTCCCTCAACTTCCCATACAGTGAGGCCTGGGACTTCAGCTACACCCATTGAGTATCCATCGGGTATTCTAGAGTTGTAGGCAGCTATAGAGGCCTCCTCGATCAATCTATTGACCAGGTTTGACTCCCTCGATCTAACTACTATCTCCCTCCAACTAAGTTCATCAGCTCTATATACGGTGAGAGCTAAGTCGTTAAACGACTTTACATCCCTCTTAAAGACTACTGTCCTAACCAACGCCTTCAACGCCATCACTCTACAGCTCTACTACAGGACTCTCAAAGCCACGCTTATAAGTGCTGTTACAGTCGCTTAAAGACTGCCATCAACGCTTAATGAAGTGATTTTGAGAAAAATATTTTTCTGAGAAAATATTT